>JBGAQE010000121.1:2427-13803 GCA_044220885.1 Chitinophagaceae bacterium | reverse complement strand
TGATATCCAATATCAGTCGTTTCCGTGATATTGAAGTATTATACCAGCAATCCATTGCCCTTCATAAGAAAAAACTGCTGGAGCCGAAGGGTAATGAAGTGCATATCCCTGTATTAAAACTGAAAGGGGTAAAGCCATTGAACTCTATCGTGTACGAGATCATTAAGGATTTCAGTTTTTCAAACGGTCAAGTGCAGGATGTGTTGAATCTTTTGGAAAGCGAATCAGGGCATTTTGTTGCCTCTCCAACTCATCGCATTATTCGAAACCGAAATTGGTTAATTATTGCACCTCTTGCCTCTGAAGAAGCTGCCAATATTCTGATTGAAGAGATGGTGTCTAAAGTACGGACAGCTAATTGGCAATTACAGATTTCGAGAAAGAACCGATTGGAAATTTCAATTTCGACTGATAGCAATACGGCATGTGTCGACGCTACCGATATCAAATTCCCATTACTTCTTCGCAAATGGAAGGAAGGGGATTATTTTTATCCATTAGGAATGAAAAAGAAGAAGAAAGTAGCCCGCTTTCTAATAGATCAGAAAATTTCAAAAACCGATAAGGAGAATATCTGGGTACTTGAGATGAACAAGAAAATTGTTTGGGTAGTTGGACAAAGAATCGATGATCGGTTCAAAATCACTGATACCACAAAAGAAGTGATTGTAATTACCGTATCCAACCCTTGATTTCCATATAACGTTTAACGCCAGTAAGGAATTCTCCAATAGTATTATAGTCGCCCACCAATTTGCCGACAACAATCATGAACGCTACTCCGAATAATGCTCCCCAAATATGGGCGGAGTGATTAATATTACCACCCCCTTTTCTATCAAGGAACGCTGAAATGATAAGATATAACGGACCAAAAATAAATCCAGGTATAATAGGAGGGATGATAAAGAAGCCAACTGTCAAACCTGGTTCCAACAATAAACCAGCAAAAACAACAGCCGAAACTGCTCCAGATGCACCGAGACTGCGATAATGATAATTGTCCTTGTTTTTTGAATATGTCGGTAAAAGACAAACTGCTAATGCAAGTATATAAAGCAATAAATATAATAGTTTCCCTTTGGCTCCGAATATCTCAATGAACTTATCTTCCACCATATCTCCAAAAAGATATAATGAGAACATATTAAAGGCCAGATGCATGAAATCGGCATGAATAAACCCGCAAGTGATAAACCGATACCATTGGTTATTCTGTGATACAGCCGGCGGATAGAATATAAGATCGTTCATCAGCTTTTCATTGCTGAAGGCTGTTACTGAAATGAGACAGGTGAGGATGATTATTATTAATGTTATTGTCATGCTGAGTGCTTGATGCTGAATGCTGGATGCTTTATTGCCTAAGGCTTAAGGCCCAGGGCTTAAAGCTTGAGTCCGCAACTTACAACTTATTACTAATTACTTACTTACTACTTACTACTTATAACTCAAAACTTACTACTTACCACTTACAACTTACTACTTCCCCCTCCATGATGATACTTCTCATTCCTATTGATAGTGCAAGCCCTGTAAACAGCTTCCGCCAAAACTAACCGCACTAATTGATGCGGAAAAGTTAAATGTGATAAGCTCCATTTATGATTGGCTCTTTTCAACACTACATCATCGATTCCATAAGCACCGCCAATAAGGAAAACAATCGTCCTGGTACTGTCGTTCGCCCTTGCCTGGATGAATTGAGCCAATCCGTTTGATGTCCATTCTTTTCCCTGTTCATCTAATGCCACGAGATAATCATCTTGCTGTAATAATCCCATCACTATTTCCCCTTCTTTCTTTTTCAAATCTTTTTCACTTAGTGTAGCGGCATTCTTTGGCACAGGAATTATCTGCCACTCAACGGAATGATACCTTGAGATGCGTTTTGTGAAATCTTCCACACCTTCTTTTACAAATGCCTCGTGGGCTTTACCGATTGACCAGAATTGAATTTTCATAATCTTGACTTGCTTTTCCCCTTTGCCTTTCCCATTGCTCTTTCCCTTTCCCTTTCCCTTTGCCCCGGGTTATCACCCGGGGATACGATGATTCAACCCCTTCGGGGTTGGTCGTAAGCTTTCGTCATTCATCTAAATTCGACTAGTGACTTCTGACTAACGACTCCCGACTTGTATTTTCTCTTCCGACTTTCTGTTGCCCCTGGTTATCACCCGGGGTCATTATTATTCAACCCCTTCGGGGTTGGTTGCGAGCTTTCGTTTTAATTCTTATTATACTCCCGACTCCCGACTATTGACTCCCGACTTCTGACTCCCGACTCCCGACTTGTATTTGTATTCTCTCCCCGGACTCACTTGCTCTTCAAAATACAAACACTCCCCACGGACTTCTCCGACTGCACGGACTTTCTTTCGGACTTCCGGTCTTTCGGACTTTCGGACTCTCAAGACACTCCGACTTCCGGACTTTTCCGTAAATTTCACCATAACTTCCTGCAATGAGAAAAAAATATCTTGTTATTCTGCTGGTATTTGTTTGTTTCAATTCAATAGCTCAGATTCCTAAGGCGCCTAACAGGGCCGAAGGCGAAGGACAATGGCCTCAATTGATTCTTAGGGGTGCTATTCTTATAAATGGTACGGGGGCACCTCCGATTGGACCAGTGGATATTGTTATTGAAAAGAACCGGATTGTTCAGATCACTACAGTGGGTAGTCCGGGACTTGCAATTGATCCTAAACGTCGTCCTGTATTGAAAGATGGGGGAAAGGAATTGGATTGTACCGGTAAGTATATATTGCCTGGATTGATTGATATGCATGCCCATATCGGAGGTACGCAACAAGGTACACCCGCTGAGTATGTTTTTAAATTATGGATGGCACATGGAATAACTACTATTCGTGATCCGTCTTGTGGTAATGGATTGGATTGGGTGCTGGATCAGAAACAGAAAAGCCTTGAGAATAAGATTACCGCTCCTCGCATATATGCCTATACGGCATTTGGACAGGGTTCCAAAGAACCTATCACTACAGCAGAGCAAGCTATTAAATGGGTGAATGAAAACAAACAGAAGGGTGCTGATGGGATTAAGTTTTTTGGAGCGAATCCACAAGTGATGGATGCTGCTATAAGGGAAAACAAACGCCTCGGACTTCGTTCCTGCTGTCATCATGCACAGATGGATGTGGCCAGATGGAATGTATTGCAATCGGCAAGAGCAGGTATGACATCCATGGAACATTGGTATGGCTTACCAGAGGCTTTGTTTACAGATAAGACGATTCAGAATTATCCATTGGATTATAATTATGCCAACGAACAAGACCGCTTTAGTGAAGCGGGTCGCTTACAATAACAGGCAGCTGCTCCTTATAGCGAAAAATGGAATGCAGTGATGAATGAACTCATTGGATTGGATTATACCCTTGTTCCTACATTCGATATCTATGAGGCAAACAGAGACCTTCACAGGGCCCGTACGCAGGAATGGCATGCCATATACACATTGCCTTCAGTGTGGAAATTCTATGAACCCAGCAGGGACTCTCATGGATCTTATTGGTTTAGTTGGGGAACCGAACAGGAAGTTGTATGGAAAGAGAATTATCGTTTATGGATGACATTTATTAACGAGTATAAGAATCGCGGAGGAAGGGTAGTGGCAGGTAGTGACTGTGCCTTTATCTATCAACTCTATGGATTTGCCTATATCCGTGAATTGGAATTGCTGCGCGAAGCTGGATTTCACCCTCTTGAAGTGATTCGTTCCGCTTCCTTATATGGTGCTCAGGCATTAGGAGCTGAAAAGGATCTGGGTAGCGTTGAAGTTGGTAAACTGGCCGACCTGGTAATTCTTGATGAGAACCCTTTACAAAACCTGCAAGTATTATATGGAGTTGGTGCTTTAAAATTGGATGCCAATAATAAACCTGTAAGAGTTGGCGGCGTACGCTATACTATAAAGGATGGTGTCATTTACGACGCTAAAAAATTATTAGCAGATGTGAAAAAGATGGTGGATGCTGAAAAAGCAAAGACTGGTTGGAAATGGGTACAACCAGGAACAGAATAATATGATTATTCAACCTCATAAAAATTGAAAATGGATATTTCGAGAGAAGCATTTATTAAGACAATAACCATGATGGGTGCAGGCTTTTTATTGGGAAATCCTGATATCTCTTTGGGAAAAGAAGTTTTAGTTCCAGATCATTTTTTATGGGGTTGCTCCAATCTTAAGGAAGGTATAGAGCTATTGAAAAAGATGACGGGTGTAGAAGCTGTAATTGGAGGAAAACATCCGGATATCGGTACTCACAATGCACTTATATCTCTTGGTAATAAAGTCTACCTCGAGATAATAGCGCCAGATCCTGAAGCAAATTCGCTTTCTGATGAATATACTTTTTTAAAAGATTTTAAAGCCCCCAAATTATTTTATTGGGCCGCTCATACAGAAGATATCGAAGGTCTGCTAAAGCGTATCTCTGCATTAAAGTTGACTAATTCCGGAATAAACGCAGGTAGCAGGAAAAAACCAGATGGAACTGTTTTGGAATGGAAATCACTCTCTATAGAAAGTGAAAATTTTTTGCCTTTCTTTATTCAGTGGGGAAAACAAAGCCGCCATCCATCTCTCGAAGCACCAAAAGGATGTACTATAGAGTCCTACTGGTTAGAAAGCCCTACCCCAAACGAATTGAAAAAGGAATTCACCCAATTGAATATCAAAATGCCCTTGAAATACGGCAAACAGGATCTGTTACATTTAAGATTGAATACTCCAAAAGGGATAGTAACCCTTTAATTATTTTACTGTAAAGCCTTTTGAAAAATACAAGGGTTTGCCATCAGAAGTTATCCCTTGGGTTATCATCACATAGTTGCCGGGAATATCTGAAGTGATGAAATTAATGGAAGCGTTTCCATCCTTTCCGGTTTTGATATCGCCAGACCAATATAATAGCTGACGATAATCTGGTAGCCGCTGGTCTTGTGAACCTGCACTTGTAAAATCAGGTTGGTAGAACTGTCTTTGCAATTGTAATCCTGCATATTCAACAACCAGGGCTGTGGGATCAAGTGAATACCCTGCAAGGTCTCCATTGTAAGTTAAAAAACTGGCAATGCCATCGAAGGCGAAATTACCCTGATAATATCTCCTGTTTAGTATATCCAGTTTCCTGATCTTTAAAGGATCCATAGCCACAATCTTGTTCATATCGAATACAGGTAATCCATCTAATAATACCAATGGATTTTCTTCGAAATATTGTTTGAAAGGCAGGTTTAATACTTTGAAGCGAAACTGGTTTCCGGATTTCCGTAACTGGATTTCTGCTACATATTCCCTGATCACTTCTTCCATAGTAGTGAATCGGGTATAATCATCCAGCATATATACCTTATCGGGCTTTCCATAAAAGGAAGTAGTGTCGTTATACTGAGGTAAGTAAAAAGTCTGGAATCGGTTATTAGAATAAGCCGTTTGTATCTGTGCGGCTGTGATCCGTTCTTCTAATTGACTTCTTTTAGGAAGGGCTACTGCTATCGATGGAGGAGTCAGCAATTCCTTATTTTCAACAAATGGATTGTCGATAGTGAACCTGTAAATACTATCAGTCAATGGATTTGTCTGCACAATTATGGATTCTGTTCCGTAAATCTTCTTTACATCGAATTGAATCCTGCCCTTATCATCACTCAAACAATTGCTGAAATGAAATCTTTCGCCAGGTACTGTAAGAAAAGTCCTTATCCGTTTTGCAGGCACAATCCCGTTACTTTATTTGTAACAGTTCCAGTAATGATATGACCAGAATATTCTGGAATAGTAGAACTATTATTATTTGAGCTTGAAACCTTTCTCCAGCCATGGGTTAGCAGCAGGTTTTCAATTCCTTCTTTTGCTTCAGGGGTTTCAGTGAAATAATAACCTGGGTCATCAATGGTGCCTTTCAAATAGGAAGTGAGTGAAAGGTATTGTGATATATTACTTTCAGGAACGCTTTGTAATGAATCTATTTTGAATATGGCAACTGATAGATCGGCTTTAGCTGCCATGCCATTATCTTTTTTAGCAATCAAGGTCACAGGTACAGTTTCTCTCTTCGATACCGTGGTGTTTGTAACTGTGGTTTGTAGAGAAGCATTACTGACCGGCTTTGTAAATAGCAATCTTTCTGCCACTGCTTCATAACTGTTATTAAATACCGTTACTGTAATTACTCCTTCAGGAAGCGTTGAAGAAGGTATGAATACAGTTGCTTTACTTCTTTTGAAGACAACAGGAATAACCTTAAATACTGTTTGTTGTCCGTGTAACAATAAAGTCATCGACTCACCTGTATTATCAAGGTTCGTTTGCAATTCCAGATTGAATCCTTCTGCTGATGTTTCTTTTAAATGAACGGTATACCCATTTTGCTTTATAACAGGGATAGCGTTCACGATATGGCTTTTGCCATTGATAAATAAGACAACTTTATATGACTCAGGAGCATTTGGTGTAAAAACGCATCTTCCAATGCCAGCATGCTGAGTCTTGAAACGCGTTAGGGTATCGTTTGAAGAATTTATTATTGCTCCTGATGCCTCCTGCGGCCTGCCATCATTCCCAGTAATCTTAAATCCCATTGTGCTTGTAATTCCATTTACCAATTCACCTCCTTCAGGGAAAAATTGAATTGTGGGATTGATTGTTTGGGATTTTGAAACAGGAGTAGGAGGTTTTGAAGGATTGATGATGGTTATCCATTGCTGGAAGAGAGGGATCAGATGCGTTCTTAGTCAGGTTAGTATATGCGTTTAGTATATATTGGCCACTGCCTAAGGATGCCGGGATTACCCAGGACGCACCACCACTTCCACTATCGATAGCTATTTTCGCCTGTAAAACCTGCTTTTGAGAAGCATCAGATAAAGTGGCATACGCAACTTTACTTACCGGAGATAATAAATGGCCAGCTCCAGCAGTAACATATATCTTAAACCAAAGAGTTTCTCCGGTTACAAGAAAGGTTTGGGATACGTGTACAAATACCTTTTCGGCAGCAGCTTCCTGTAACTTATTAGTTATTCTTTCCTGATTGGAATTCTGCGCAAAACTTTGCGCAACCCATGAAAAGGATAATATAATAAACAGATATCGTTTCAATTTGTACTCTTTTATAAATGTTCTCATGTTCATTTTACCTTCTTTATTACCAGAAAGCTGGTTTTTTTGTATTCCCACCTCTAATTCTGCAATCAATGCAAATATTCGGGGCAATGGCTAATCCTCCTCCTGTTATGAAATAAGCAGGACCTTTATCTCTTTCCGTTTGTAAATAATAACTGATACTGTCGGGGGTTACAATTTTTGGCGCACACAATACTGTTGACGTAGAACCGGAATTCCAATCTCTCAGTTGATTGTTAGTGATGAATATTCTTTTTGTTTCAACGGTAGAGATGCTTACAAACCCAATAACTGGTTCAGATGGGTTGGTAATACAGTGAATATTACCTATAAGTTCCGAAGGCAAAGCCCCGAACAAAGAGCCCAGCTCTTTTCCGTTTTTCTTAAGTAATTGCCAGTAATCGAATGCTTGTCGGGTTAAGGCATATTGTTTCGCTTCAATACTGTATCGGGTGCTGATCTTGTCAGAGCCATTATCGATTTTCTGAAGTAAATAATCATTTATTACATCCTGTGCCAGATTGCTGCTGGTGCCCAGTAATACTTCAAAGGAATTTGATGAGTTCCAACACCTGTAAAACTGTTTTGCACTATCGATAAACAAAACCTGGTTAGTTACATAATCAAACTCAAGATTGGAATCATAGAATGAACGGTATTCCCATACTTCCTTGAATTCCCAACGATAAAAACGGGTGTCATTCAAAGGGTCATGGGTATATAAACTAACGAACACGTTTGTATCTTGTTTCCAGGAAAGACTATCTATAGCCGGAGTTATTTTTACAGGTACATAATCTGATTGGTAAAGGCTGCCTGTTGATGTTGATATACGAAGACGATATGTTTCAGTACGGGATAGTGGTAAGGGCGGCGCTGCGTAAAGACCATTTCCTAAATTAGTGAATGAATAGTTTACACCTGATTTTGATTCTATTTGCACAGAAGCAAATGGCTCAGCTATATTGGTTGCTGTGTCAGACAGTTTCCGTGTTCTGCTAAGTTTCAGGAAGCTGCTGTCTCCGCCAGCATTAATCACGCCATCTACTACCAGATAGGAATAGTCTGTTGTTACGGTGGGTGGTAGATAACTCTCCCTGCATCCCGCCATTGCCAGCAGCATGAGAAAAAGCGATACTTTGAAAAGTGTTTTTTCAATCTTCATTTTCCAATTTTTACCAATAGGAAGGTTTTTTCGGAATACCGCCTCTTGTTGTACAGTCTACACAAATTTTCTTTGCAACAGCCAATGGCGGATTTGCTACTGGTGGTAATACAGATATATAATATGCTGGAACATAATCATGATCACGATTCAGGAAAAACCTGACACTATCTGGTGAAAGAACAATTTCCTTGCAAAATTGATCCAGTGATGAAGTGGGATGCCAGTTGACCACTTCATTTGTCTTGATAAATATTCTTTTCTCTTTCAAGGAAGTGATGCTTACAAATCCAATAACAGGTTTTGATGGATCACTGGTACATCTGATATTACTGTTTAATTGCTGTGGTTGAGTTCCAAATATTGAACCTAACTCTTTAGAATTCTTACGTAATTGCTGCCAGTATTCGAAAGCTTCTTTTGTAAGAGCATACTGTTTTGCCAATATGCTATATCGCACACTTATTTTATCTGAATTGTCAGGAATAAAAGTAAGGGGGTAATCTGCAATGAGGTCTTCTGTAAGGTTACTGGTGGTTGCCAAAACTATATCGGGTGATAATTGAGTAATCCAGCACCTGTCAATACTATTGCTGCTGTCTCTTCTATAAACTACATTGTTTACATAATCATACCCAAGATCACTTGAGAAAGTAGGCAGGTATTCATAGGTTTCAATATATTCCCACCTGTAATACCTGGTATTTCCAGTTGGGTCGTGGGTGTTTACTGTAATAGCAACTCCGGCATCCTGCTTCCAGGAAAGACTATCTATATCTGGCGTCTGCTTAACCTGTACATATTCTGATTCATACGTTTCACCTGAAACTGTTTTTATCAGCAACCTGTATTTCTGGGTTGAAATAAGTGGGAGGGATGCAACTGAATACAATCCATTGCTTCTGAATGGCAGGAAAAATTTATTGCCTGCTTCACTCTCAACAGTTACAATGGCCTGGTCTTCATTTATAGAGCTGATTGTATCAGAGAAGTTCCTTGTTCTCGTTAGTTTGATGATGGAGGAATCTCCACTGCTATTCAGTATCCCATCCACAACAAGGTAATTGTTGGTCTGGGTTATTTCTGGTGGCAGATAAGCTTCCTTGCAGGCCATAAACAATATCAGGCTGCAAAAAAAGATGAAAATATATTTATTCTTAAAACGCATTCTTAAAATTTGATATTGAAGGTTACGTAGGGTATTATGGTGCCGATTACAGAAAGCTTATAGCCATTGATAACCCCGTTTTCTTCCACGAAATAAATGGAGTACACATTTTTCCTTCCAGTCATATTATATAAGCCGAGCGACCATGAATTGTGAGTGGCTTTTTTCACTTTGTGATTGCCTTCAATATTCAGCGCAAAGTCCATCCAGAAATAATCGGGTATCCTGAATTGGTTTCGTTCAGAGTAATACACCCTTTGGGAGCCACCTAAATTGAATACAGCTATTGGAAGGGTTATGGGTCTTCCGGTACTATACTGTGCATTTAATGATACACTATAACGATGTGAGAACTTATAATTGGCAATTGCGTTTACAGCATGTGGCTTATCAAAATTAGCCGGATAATATTGTCCCTTATTGATCTGTTGTCCGGCTAAGGAATCATCCATCTTTAATTGTATCCTTGAATATGTATAGCTTATCCATCCATTCAGTTTTCCTGTTGGCTTCCGTATCATGAATTCTGCTCCCCAAGCTTTTCCCTTTGTATTGATAAGGGATGTTTCTATGGAGTGGTTCATGACTATGCTGGCCCCACTCTTATAATCTGCGAAATTCTTTATCCTCTTATAGTATACTTCAACTGATGTCTCAATGGTATTTGATGAGAAGTTCTGGTAATATCCCATTGAGAACTGGTCGCCCGATTGTGGTTTTAGGTAAGGGTCGCTAAGTTTCCAAACATCGGTAGGGGAGATGGCGGTTGTATTTGATAAGAGATGTATATACTGCCTGAGTGTATTATAACTTAATTTGAATGAGCCATTGTCGGAAACAATATAGCGTAATGACAACCTGATTTCCGGACCATGATAGGTCTTAATTGTTTTTCCCGCTCCATAAACGGTGCTGTCGGTTCGGGTAGATTCATCTCTCGGCAATCCATCAATATAATTGTACACTGTTTGAGCACCCAGATATTGATAGAGCGTATAACGGATTCCTGCCTGTACGGAAAGCCGGGTATTGATATTGATCTTATCGCCAAAGTAAATGGCTGTTTCCCTGGCCTGTTCAGGATTCAATTTATCAGGAATCACTAAGGACTGATTACCTTTTGGTGTTAATGTTCCAGGCTGCATCTTGTAATTGATAGAAGAAACGCCGAAGTTGAAAAGATGATCATTGTTTGGTGCATAGTTGAAATCTGCCCTGCCATGATATTGGTTGATGCCAAAGGCCAGTTCATATGAACGAACACTGTTTTTATCTCCTGTTACATTGTAATCGTAATGATCCATACCTCCAGTAAGATTCATGTACAACTTATTGTTGAAAACATGTTTCCACTTCATCACCAGATTGCGATTGCTGTACGTATAGGTGGTATCATTATTCAGTCTGAAACCATCTTTACTGGTGTAGGCTGTAACAGACAGGGTATTCTTTGAATTGAAGGAATGATTGATTCGAAGATTCAGATCATAAAATGAAGCCTGGCTATTATTGTATTCAGAAGGGAGTTGCTTCAAGAGCCAGTTTGAATAAGTGGTACGGCCACTAGCCAAAAGGGTAGTTTTCTCTTTTACCAAAGGACCTTCAATGGTGAATTTGCTGGTCAATAATCCGATACCTCCGGTGCCCGACCATTTCTTGCTGTTTCCTTCACGGGTAGTGATATCAAGAACAGAGGAAAGCCTGCCTCCGAATCTTTCCGGAATAGAGCTTTTATAGAGTTCCGCATTCTTTATAGCATCAGGATTAAATGCTGAGAAGAAACCGAATACATGTGATGGATTATAAACAGTTGCTTCATCAAATAGTATGAGGTTCTGGTCGCTTGATCCTCCTCTTACGTTAAAACCAGTACTTGCTTCCCCTACAGAA
>JBGAQE010000121.1:0-2414 GCA_044220885.1 Chitinophagaceae bacterium | reverse complement strand
AATACATCAGGTTCTCCCAATAATACAGGAACCTGTTTGATGGTTTTGATGGATATACGCTCAATACCCATCTGCATTCTCCGAACGTTGGAATTCCTTTCGGCTACAACAGTTACTGTTTTCAGGGTAGGAATATCTTCTTTCAGTTCTATCGTTAATGACCCATTTGCTCTCAGGATAATTTCCCGGCGCGTAGCTTTCATACCAGTACTGCTTATCTGAAGTACATGTCTGCCTTTTGGAATCGTTAAGGAATAATATCCTGCAGCATCTGTTATTACTCCGGAAGATGTTCCTTCCATGTATACAGCAGCACCTGCCAATCCTTCACCATTACGAATATCCCTTACATAGCCTACAAGGGTTGCCGAACCGGAAAGTGGCTCGGAGCTAGCAGCGCCAATTTCATATAACTTATTGGCAGCAGCATCTATCGGTTGTTTATTGGTACTGTTGTTTTTGGTTTCTGTGTTGGTATTATCTTCTGTTTCTTTGACAGGCTGACTGGTTTCAAAAAAATCTGAAGGCAAATTGGTTTGAATGGAGTATTTCTTCTCAACTATGAAAATGGAACCTGATTTATCTGTGAAGAAATGATAGGCAGTGGGCTGCAGAATTTGCTCCAGGAATTGCGACAAAGGCAAGTCTGATACCTGCATTGTTACTTTTAAAGAATCCAGTTTTCCGGGAGGATAAAATATGGGGGATTGGTTAATGGCGCTTGCCTTCTTTATTACAGAATCGAAAGGAGTATTATTGAATGTTGCCGTAATAGTTTTCTTATCCTGCGCATGCAAGGATAAGCAGAAACAATTGGAAGCCATCAATAAAAGTATATAAGCAGTTATACGGTGCATGAATTAGTTTTTAAGCTGGTCATAATAAGTACAGATACTGATCAGCATACCTTCTGGATCTTTTTTAAAATTGAGATGCTTTTCACCAATGAACTTCCTGATATCGACTTTTTTGTCTTCAAAGGCTGAAAGGATGTCTTTCTTTCCAGATATTGTAATAATTTCAGTCCCTTTCTTAATATAATAGGAATTGAATGTCTTATACTGCATGGTTACCTTTTCTTCAGTGGTCTTATAGATCAGTTGTTTTGATCTTTTAGCCAATGCCCATGATTTACCATTATATAATCTTTGATAAAATCCGGCTGAAGAAAATTTTGATTCAGGTGCCACAAATGATGGCCTGATGAATTCAGTATTTCCGATCCAGAACCGGCTGATTTTTGCACTATTCAGTTGTATAAAATAGTTTTGGGTATAATCTTTCAGGATAATGGCATCTTCTACTAATTCGTAGCGCAGCAGCAGCTTTTTGTATAGAATGCCATCATATTCAATGATTCCATCTGTAGGCGTCTCTGAAACAAAAAATGCATGTCCACCGATGCTTTGCCCATGTCCGGTATACTCAGCCCCGCTATAAATAGGAGTGTTAGCGTTCATTTTTGTATAATACTGCTGGAGCACGCTATCCTGAAATTTCTGGATAAACAGGCTGTCGGCCGCTGCGTTTTGGGAAAAGCAGCAAACTGGTATTATAAAGATGACTGAAAGGGCTATTCCACTAAATATTCTTTTTTTCATATCTCAAGTCCATTTAACCGATGGCCGTTGTTAGTGATAGACAATGATTTGAAGCGAAATGTTGTCTCTCCAGCCCCATAATGTACAGTTATATCAGTTCCCCTGTAATTTACTTTATAGGGGAGGAAGATGGGGCATATTTTTGTTCAGCGGTAATTTAGCCTGTTCATATATAACTCATTAATAATTAATTCTAATTCTGTTTGGTGTGAATGGCAGGATTCTTTATTTTTGCACCCCATTGGCCCCGTAGCTCAATTGAATAGAGCATCTGACTACGGATCAGAAGGTTTCAGGTTTGAATCCTGACGGGGTCACAAAAGAGGTCTTACTTTGTAAGGCCTCTTTTCGTTTTAATATACTGATTTTCATGTTTTTATAACCGCAGCCCCCCCCGACCCCCTAAAGGGGGAGCTAGGTCGATCTTCCCTATTACTCTTTGGTAGCATAATTTCTAATCTTTATATCAATAATGAATATTCGACCTAGCTCCCCCTTTAGGGGGTCGGGGGGTTCTCTGCGGTAAAAAGTATTTGTATTCTTCCGGCATAGGTAATGAAATAAAATAACCATTAAATTGCGCCCTCAAGCCTTATCTAATGAAGTATCTCATTTTTGTATTGTTACTTGTTTCTTCAACTGCATTTTCCCAAACAGACACTACATTAACCCGCCTTCAAAACGAATTATCGAAAAGTTCTAATCGTGATGAGAAAATAACCGTTCTCAAGAAAATAATAGACCACGCAGTCATATACGACTCAGCTACTGCCGAAAAATCCATCAATGAAGCCATATTCCTGAGTGAAGAAT
>JBGAQE010000120.1:0-17090 GCA_044220885.1 Chitinophagaceae bacterium | reverse complement strand
GGGCTTTAGACTCCGACCACCTTCTTTGCTTACTCAACTTAATAGAGTCGTTCATAACTGTTGTAAATTAAAATGGATTAATAAAGTAAATTCCACCCAGCCGGAAATTGTCCGGTGAAGGATGGCATATTCTATTTGAGAACGAAAAAAAATTCGTTTTAGTTTATTGATTAACAGGTTTTTTGGAGATAATTAACAACCCCAGGAAGGTCAATATTCCATTGATCAGGATCAGTTCATTTCCTATCTTATAACCGCCAAAAAGGCTCTCAGAAACAGATTGTAGTCCCAATTCTATGTGAAGCTTCTTTTCATACCAATCAGGGCTGCTAAGCACATCCATGCCGAGGGCTAATAATGGAGCTATAATACAAACCCACCAAAGCCATTTTACTGAAAGTTGACGTTTGGTCAATATTCCGAAAGCGAACATACCTAATAACGGACCATAAGTTACTCCAGCAAACTTCAGGATGAAATCAATGATCAGCTTATCGTTTACAGCCTTAAATATCAGCACCATCACAAAGAATATCAGGGCAAAGGTGAAATGGACTTTGAGCCGGGTACGCTTTTTCTCTTTTTCTGTAGCCTGGCTGCTTTTGATGCCAAGGATATCGATACAAAAACAGGAAGTAAGGGAGGTTATAGCCCCATCAACACTTGGGAAAAGAGCTGAAATAAGGGCGATGATGAATATGACTCCTATTGAGCCACTGAAGGCATCACTCAATGCAATAGTAGGAAACAGGTCATCGGGTGCTGTTGAAATTCCTTTAGAGGCTGCATATACATACAAGATGCCGCCAAGAAAGAGAAAAAGAAGATTCACTACCAACCAGTACGGCAGAAAAAGACATAATATTCTTTTGCGAGTCCTTAAGCGTTTTGACGCTTATATTTTTCTGCATCATCTCCTGATGCAAGCCAGTCATGGCAATGGCAATAAACATACCTCCCAGCAAATGCTTACCCAGAAAAGAAGCGGACTTGATATCGGTATTGATGATTTTTTGTATACCTTATCAACATCGTGTTATAGATGCCAATCTGTCACCCAAGGCCTTTGTTATTACAAAAATGCAGGCTACCAATCCTACCAGCATTCCCGTAGTTTGTAAGGTATCTGTGTAGATAATCGTTTTCACTCCACCTTCAAAGTGTATAGCAGAATCATTAAAAGGATGACAGCTGATTTGATAAAAGGCACACCCAATTTATCAAGGATAAATAGTTGCAGGATATTGATTACAAGATATAATCTCGCAGCAGTGGCACCTACTGTTCTGGAAAGAATAAAGAAAAAAGCCCCTGCTTTATGAGCTTCCACCCCTAATCTTTTTTCAAGATAAGTGTAGATACTGGTGAGGTTCATCTTGTAATAGAGTGGAATAAGTACAAAAGCAATGACTGCATATCCCAAAAGATATCCCAGAACTATCTGGAAATAATAAAAATTCCCGGTTCCTACTCCACCAGGCACGCTTACAAAAGTGACACCGCTTAATGAAGTGCCTATCATTCCAAAGGCTACAAAGCATCCAGTTGGAGCTTTTATTGCCAATAAGAAAGATTCGTTGTTTGAATTACGGGAAGTCAACCAGGCTACCCCTAATAATAAGAAGGAAATATCCGATAACAAAGCCAAATAACAGGGTTGGCGACATAGGCTGCTTTTATTTACTAATTTCGTTCAAGGTTTGAAAGTAAGGAAATTTAGCTTCTGTTTCTCAATAACGCTTACCAATGAAGATCGAATCTGTAGCAGTATTCTGTGCATCCAAAGATGGCCAACAGCCACATATATCTAAAACATGCGGCTGAACTGGGAAAGCTAGTGGCATTATTAAATTTAAAAATTGATATATGGTGGTGGTAACAAAGGCCTTATGGGCGCTTTGGCCAATTCGGCATTGGAAAGCAATGGGACCATAATTGGTGTCATTCCAAAGTTATTAATTGAGTGGGAGCATCATCATCAGGATTGACTGAATTGATAGTTGTACTGTGCATACCCGCAAAAAGGATGATATACGATTTGTGTGATGCTGCTATTGTATTACCGGGTGGATTTGGAACACTCGATGGAACTTTCGAGATGCTCACCTGGAACCAATTGAAAATACATAATAAGAAAATATATCTTCTTAATTCTGGCGGGTTCTATAACCACCTGATACTTCATCTTTATATGTTGGAAAAAGAAGGGCTTCTTTATGACCGCCTCGATGAAAGGATCATGGTTTGTCAAACACCGGTTGAGCTATTTAATAAGATAAGCTGATGCTACTAAAGCCTCTTCCTCCACCCTGAAATAGCGGGATATTAAAACCTGCTCTGATAATCATCGGTATGCTTCTTCCATAGGCGTCCTTGTATGGAGAGGCCTTATTATCCTGTTATATCCCATAAAACAGACATATAAAAGAAAGGCTATTCCCCTGAGGAGCTCTGCCAGATGCATATCCCCCTCCTACCAATAAGCTATGGCCAGAAATATTATCGGAAAAGGAAAGGAGGCCTGAATTATTTGCAGGTTGATATTTTACATGAGTGAAAGTTGTATTCCCATTGCAATTGGCCGAACAGAAAATTCAATGGATATAATCTTGCAGAGCGCCTCCTCCATGGTCTGCCTCAAACGGTCATCAAATACAGAATAATCACGTTGGGAAGAATATGTGAAATTGGCTACTACCCCTGCATCTGCGAATCGGCCTAACCGATAGCCAAAAACCGGGCTTCCTCAATAAGAGAATGCGTTATTGAAAAAAGAAAGGAAACACTACCTCCTGAAAAAAGGTTTTCTTTTTTGACACCTCTTTCTCAGCATCTTCCTGGGCCATCCTGAAAAAGCAGAAACTAAAAGCAAGGCTGCGATAATGGATTTCATCACCATGTTTTAAAAGACAAAATTGAACAATTACCAGTACTATTCAAGTATAAAAAGATAAAGATTTACAAAAAAATCATTCATTATTCAATCACCCATATGGCCGGTTGTTCCTTATTCAACATCCTGATTCTGCCATTATACATAACCCTGAGAGAATCCATATATCTGCTATCACGGGAAATTGCCTGTGTTACACCGGTTTCTGTTAGCAATAACCTCTTTTATGGGCATCTAGCTTTTCCTTGATCCTGGTATCCATCGGAATCCTGCTGGAATCACCAGATGGCACTCCATCTATTTCCAATTTTGTGAAATATTGGAGGAAGCCCCCCATAATCCACTTGTTCTGCAATAAGACCAAATCGCCATTTTGTGAGTTTTTGCTTTACTGTTTTTCACTTTCTTATAGTAAAGATCATTATTAAAATCCTGCATCCATTTTATAGTACCGAAATAGTTGACCATAAATAACAGGAAGGCCACGCAAGAGCTGTAACGGGCAATGGTTTTATTTTCCCAAATATATTCGCATTATAAGTACCTAGTACTAACAGCCAAAAAGTACTGTCTGCAAAATCCAGAACTCGAGGATTTCAGGGACCCAGAAAAGGAAAAACCCAGAGTAGATAAGGAATGTCATAATGATTACGAGTAAAGCCTCAGGATAGGCTGCTTTTGCTTTTTTGAATGAGAATAAAAAACGAAAAAGCAAAACTGCCATTAACAGTACCTGTAAAACACATAAAACGAAAGAAACAGCGCCATCTTACTGGAAATATGCTGACTAACAAATATCTCGTCGCCCAATGAATGTGTTGCAAGAGTTAGACAGTAATTTTTTTACAGGTTCCAGCTTGGAAAACAAAATGACCTCCGAAAAAGGCATGACCAAAACCCACTGAAGCATCAATGGGTGTTCTGGATGAAAGAGGTTTCAATAATCATCCCTTTAGCATACCTAATATCCATCCTATCCATTTGTCAGAGCTGTTTTGTTTTTCTATATACCAACCGGCGATAAAATAAGTAACGCCAACCAGTAAAACACCAATAACAGCATATCGGAATATCCATGCAAAAAAAAGGAATCTCCTTTCGTTGCTGCCACAACCTAATAACAATTACCGGAAGGAATAGGATATTAATCTGATGGAATAAGATGGCGAGGGGAATGGAAGATAAAAATCCAATACCAGGATTTTGTTGAAATATTTTTTGGCTTAGAAGGTACAAACAGGAAAAAATAAAAGAATAAGGGAGGTGTATACACTTCAATATTTATACTGTAGAACCAAAACCCATAGGTGAAAGCCACTACCAGAACTGAAATGAAACTACGCAATCCGGAAAACCCAAATCGGTTTCGTAAAAAGAGATAAACAACAGCCAACCCGGCACTACCCACAAAGCTGAAAGCTTCAACAATGTAATATGGTTGAACATCTGCAAACAATAAATACCATATATGATACCAGCCATACGCTGTGTAATGGTAAAGCAGGTGATGCTGATTTGTAAGAGGGTAATAACCTAATATGCCATTCGAGATATTCTATGGAATCATGCGGTCCGGAGAAATTTTGCGCCCAAAGACATAGAAAAAATAAAGAACAATACAAAAACCAGGATTGGTTCCCTATAGAGTTTGATATTTTTAGCATACTGCAATAGATTTATTACTACTATATGGGAACAAAAGCAAATACGATTGATATTTGTTTCATGGTCAGAATAGAAAAATTAAGCTATAATTGATCAACAAATAATTTACAAAAAAGAAGAAATTTGGTTCACACTTTCGGCACAAATTGCATAGAGCTTCAAGACTGGCATTAGCTTTAAAATAGCCATTCACCGGGGCCGCCTGGTAATTCGATACTATTAACAACTTATCAGAATCAAAAAAGGAAATTCCTGTTCCCAAAAACTATCAATAAACCTTAGGATAATTTTATTTTTGATATTGTTGTAAAAGTTCGTCGATACTGATACCTATTAGTTCTTCAATTTCCAACTTTGAGACGTTAAAATCACGCTGTGCTTTTAATCGTTTGTCCTGTTGTTCCTTGTAAACCGGGAAGGCTTTATTATATTCATCGAACGTAATAGTATCGTCTTTGAAATCGCTCTCTTTTTGTTTGTATACAAGATAAGCATCTTGAGTTGCTCTGTTTTGCAATTCAAGCATTTCCCTATACATAAGAAAATCTTCATACTTAGTCAATATCTTAGTACGAATCATCCTGTATTTTTCATTTTTTTCGGCATTTGCAATGTATAGGTTTTCTTTTGCGATCTTGTTTACATACCTGTTTTGGCTAAAATAGTTCAGGGGCAGTGTAACTCCAACATTCCACAGGGGATAAAATATTTGATTGTTACCACTTGGGTTGATGGTAATTTCATTCAGGTTAATATTTCCGCTGATTGCAGCAAGCCAATCTCCCTTAGCCTTACTAACCTGATAAGCAGCGATATTAATTTTCCGGTCCGCAATTTCAAATCCCGGGTTTTGAAGAGCCAACTGAACAAGTTTTTCCCGAATATCCATTAAGACTGCGGTATCTTTTCCTGCCAGAAAAGTAGAACCCTTACTATAAGGTGTTTGGGCAAAAGACATGGAGCAGTTGAATACAACTGCTGCAAGAATAAATTGAAATAATCGTTTAATCACTTTGTTTCAGTTTGTAAGGTAACTCCTTTAGCCTCATGCTTTTCTACTCCAAAATAGTTCATCTTAAGCAAAAATGCAAGGGCCGCATATATAAACAATACACTAGGATAAAAATAAAAGGCTAATTGCGAGAACTGGCCTGCCATAATTGAAAACAAGTAAACCAGCGTTGCAGCAATAATCGTTTTAAGCTCTGAATCCCTGGCTTTATAAAATGACCTTATTCCGGTCCTTAATACCACAAAATAAAATGCCAGCATCATAATGAACCCAACATAGCCCTGTTCCATCAGTACCTGAAAATAACCACTATCAGGCATAACCTGATTTAGGAAATGGCCAGGATTATAATAAATACCCAAATCGCCACAGGTGTATATTCCCCCGCCAACAGGGTGGCTTCTGATATAGGCTCTCGCGAAATTACGACTCATTTCACGAACAATGTTAGAAGGGTCTTTACTTGGATTAAAAGTAGACCTAACCCGGTTTATTACAGGATTGCTATAAATGGGGACGAACATTATAAACAGGAACGTAAGGATGGATGTCACCATCAGTATTTTTGTCCTTTTTTCGTATAAGGTGAGTATCACATAAAAAAGGATACCGGCAGCTATCATCATTGTAGATGTACGGGTTCCGGTAAATGTGGAGGCCAGGAGATTGATAATAGATACGAAATACAGAAAATACCTTTTAAGTCGCTTTTCAGTACGTAATGCCAGCACCAAACAGAATAATGAACAGGCCGCAAATAGCATACCTGCCACGGCTGGGTCAGAAAGCAATCCGAACTTTCGTATATACCCCCAATTTATATAGAGATCCATCCTCTCCTTACTGCTCGTCAACCAACGGTATTCGAAATTAAAAAACCCATACCATTGCTGTTTACAAGCATATAAACCCTCAAACAGACTTATACCAATCCAGAAGTTTATAAAAAAGTCAAGTGCTTTACGGGTATCTATAATAGCATAGGTCATGTAGAAGAATGCGAAAAAACTTCCCTGCTTCCTGATAAAATTAAACCAACCTAGTTTTCCAAACATATTGGGATTAGCAAACTCTAACAGATAATACAATAACAGAACTATAATCCAAAAAGTAATGGATTGCTTCCAAAACCCTTTCTTCAGTTCCAATTGATACTTTTTCTTTGTAATTACACCCAACAGAACTACATAGGTCAGGAATTCGGGAATCAGTCCTGTAAACATGAAAGAGCTGTTTGCAATAATCCTGTCGGGCAAAGCAATAAAGAGAGAAACAAAAAACACACCATAATATCCAATTACAGGATACATAATGCATAAGAACAATGCAAAAATTGAAACCATACCACCTACTATAGCCACACCTAATTTTGCATTAACCAGAACGGTTATATAAGAAATCAGTATCGAAACAGTCAATAGCAATCCAATGCCCAAAATACTCAGAAGAGTTTTGTTCTTATCAGACATCGGCTTTTTCGCAAATTGATTAGCCGCTGGAAATATGTTAAATAATATCGGTCCCACTAAAAAAACATGAATTTTATGAACATGGCTACTACAAAAACCAAGGCAAACAATATGCTCAGTTTTTCGTAAATCTTAAAGTCCTCAATCTCTTTATTTACCTTTTTCATGAATTATACACTAATTTAGTTTACCCAATGGTTCTACTTCCTTCTTCACACCAAAAGCTGGAACTTCGTTCTTAATTTCCTCTTTCTTAACTTCTGACTTCTTTGGCTTCTTGAGGGTATATAACCACCATGCGCCAGCTTTTTGAGCAATGCCATACATAAGCATTGGGATAAGGGTTCCTGCAATTAGCCCTATCACAAGTAAAACATAGATATTGTGGATATGAAAAAAACGGTATAACACAACTCTTGTTGAAGAAGTAACCATAAGGTTAGCAACATATATATATAATGAATGATACCCAACAACTCTTAAAAACCGTAGCCAGTTATATTTCTGAAGAATAAATGCTACAGATACAATGAAAGCTCCTCCCACCAAAGCTGCAAGTATAAAGAGAACTGGCATAAATCTTTGAACGTAATAATCATCCCCGTTCTCAAAACTTATTCTGGTGAAATAATTCTGCAAAATCAAAAAGAATGGCAATATAATCAGCAATAATTTCCAGGAAGAAAACAGTTTTTCATTAGTCTTATTCAGAATAAAAGAAGTGAGGATATCTCCTATTGTAAAGAAAAGATAGAATACAAAAACATCGTATAAGAAGCCCCCTTCAATATGATATTTGTTGAAAAGTGCGGCTACAGTATAAAGGATTGCCCCAAAAACAAACTGATGTACTTTGGTGAAGCGGGCATAGGTATTCATAAATGCATACAGTACGCCAACAAAGAACAATGCATTCAAATACCAGAACTGTTCAATAGCCCTGGGCCTGAAAAACAATCTAAGATAATCAAAAGGCTCTCGGTTTGCATTCACATAATCCTTAAAAACCAATTGCAATGTAATATGAAGAAACCCCCAAACTACAAATGGATAGAATATAGTTTGAACCCTTAGTTTGAAATAGCCATTAAACCCGACTTTACTGAGGCTAGGGCCAAGAAAAAGACCAGAAACAATAAAAAACAAAGGCATCCTGAAACTGAAGAAGAATAAGTTCAGGTAATCTAACACACTACTTGAAGGGGGGACTGTATCTACCCTAACCAACCCTTCATAAACATGCCGAAAACAGACCAGAATAATACAAATGCCTTTTATATAATCAACCCATGGCGATCTATCCCTTGCTAAAATTGATTTACTATTTAATAGACCGCTTATCAATGGACTAAAATTATATGATTTTTAATATCCGCCTTATATATCAATATTTAAGGTCATATTTTTGAACTGCATTCAGAACTGTCCCTATAAACTTATCGCCATTGCTATTTAAATAATCAAAAGAACTTCTATCAACAGGCTCTATTGATGCTCCAGCATTAACAACCAGTACAATACCATCAACAAAAGCTGCCAGTTCCTTACTATCAGGGAAATGGTTTAAACAAGCGGCTTCGATGAATATGAAATCATACGATTCTTTCAATACGCTCAACTGGTTGAATAAATGGTTTTTGGGAAGTATTTCGGTTGGTGTATAATTACCGGCCGAACATCCTATAATTGTTGTACCCGAAAAAGGAGTCTTGCTTTCTAAAACAGTCAGCTTATCAAGAACAATATCATTTGGAGCTATATTGATTTTCTCCAGCACTGGCTTTGCCTCAAAGTCACGAGTAAGTGAGTTATTGGAGAAATTGGCATCAATAAGTAATATTTTCTTCCGGGTGATGCTCAATGAAGCCGCCAAAGATTCAATAATGAACGATTTGCCCTCTCCAGCTCTGGTACTGGTAAAAAGAATAGATTTTTTTCCACTATTCTCTATTTCAAACCTGAGTTTTCTTACTGTCTCAATATAAACTGCATCCTTAGAGCTATCTGTACTTCCTTTTTCGTTTTCCTGGAATTGCGCCCATGCCTTTTCATTTACCTTATCAGCATTCTTAATCGCTCCTATCAAAGGCATTTCTGTCTGAAACTTAAACCTATCACTTGTTTTATAAGAAGTATCAAAAAAAGCAAGCATGAAAAATACAAAGGTTGATAAGAAAAACATCAACCCACCTGCAAGACCAGAGATTATTATTGTACGTCCGGGACTTGGCTTTTCAGCGGGCATTCCGATATTAGTCTGTTTGAAATTATTCTCTGGGTTCACGTCATTATCTAATGCTCCCTGCAAACTTTGCCTTAGCTTTTCATATTCCTTAGAAGCAAGTTCCAAGTCTCTTTCCATTTGCTGCACCATTACATCATCACCTCCACCAACATTTATCAAAGACTCATACTTATTTTTCTCTTTTCTGAATTGTTCAACATTATGTTCAGCCGCAATGATCTGACTTTCCAGTTCAATTTTCCTATTCAACAATTCATCACGCTTAGTATTCTTCTTTTCTTTCTCTGCATTCTTATCTGTTGATTTTTGGCCAGCCAGTTGAGAAATCCTGGTGATATTCGCATCAATCTCATCCTGAATTTTCCTTTTTTCTTCATCGCTTTTTCCAGCCATTTCTTTTTGCAAGTCTTCATTCTTTTGACGGAGTTGCAAAATCAACTTATTATTACCTGCCGTGGAATTTGTTGTAACAACTACATCACCCAAATTCGCCAATTGAGTTTCTACAGCTTCCTTTTCTGCCTTCAGTCTGTTCAATTCTTTTGTTTCCTCCTGGTATTTACCATAAAGTTCTGTTACTACACCCATGGCGGCCGTTGCCTTTTCGCCACTGGAAGTGGGACCTGTCTTCGCTTTGAAATCCTGTAATCTGGTGCTCAGGCTATCAACAATATATTTCTTGACTTTTGTAAGACTATCCAGTTTCTCTGAAGATGATTTATACCTAACCCCGTAAATGTTATTGAAAAAACGGATGAGCTGGTCACCAGCAGTGTTTGCCATGAAGGCTGAAAGATGCGGGTTTTCAGAATGAGCAAAAATGTTAATAAAGTCGGTGTGCTCCAACCTGTCCATGGTCACTTTCTTAGCAATACTTTGGTTGTCGTATTTATAGAGTTTTATTAACTCAAGCACTTTCTTCTCATTTGGTTCGTAAGAAGAAAGCAATTCCAGTTCACTAATTTTCTGCCTGAGGATTTTTTTAGCGAATTCAAGATCCGCTGCTGTTATATTCTTTTCCTTAAGCTGTTCAGGTTTTAAAGTACGAAAGGGGGTTCTGTCTTCCAGATCATGAAGCATAAGCTTATAGGTAAGCATCCCTGAAACCTTATCAGAATTGAAAGCTACATTGATGTTATTGAAACGTGTATCAATCTGGAAGAAGTCGATGCTTTCACTCTCCTGGATCTTAATCTTTTTTTCCATCGTAAAACCGGTGGAATATTGAGAAAGCGAAGTGTACTCTTTTTCCCTGAAAAGGTTAAAAACTAACCCTGCAACTGCTCCGATTAAAGTACATAAAATAATAAGCCATTTCTTCCTCAAAAGGGAATGAAATAAATATAAAAGATCCATCTTTTTACGATTTG
This sequence comes from Chitinophagaceae bacterium, assembly GCA_044220885.1. Classification (GTDB taxonomy): domain Bacteria; phylum Bacteroidota; class Bacteroidia; order Chitinophagales; family Chitinophagaceae; genus Endoryza. The sequence continues at coordinate 6,436 of JBGAQE010000120.1, read as the reverse complement.
TGGTTTCTTGACATCTAAAATTCAAAATATCCGGAAATCCATAACGGGAATTCCGGATTTTTAGTATTATTAACGCCTTTTGGCTGATTCTTATTTCTTGGTTTTCACCAGTTTATTAACTCCTGACAGTTTTCCATCAATTGTTAAAGTTACCATATAAATTCCAGGTGCCAACTTAGAGTCTGAAGTACTCAAACGCAGGGTTTGGATACCGTCTTGCAAGCCGCTGTAAGTTTTGCTCATTACTTTACGACCAGAAATGTCATATAAGTCAACCTGAGCTTCTTTTCCTGAAACGCTGTTCTTGAAATCGATAGTGATATCCTCCACGAACGGATTCGGATAAATCACAGCACCGATGTTCGCATTCTCAGAAAGGATTACAGCTGGCACTGACTCTTCTTTCACAACATTCTTCACCAAAGGATTCTGTACTGCTGAATTAAGTACTGCACCACCATTCACATCATCATAAGCTTCCAGAATTATACCGCTGCTATATGCATTGGCTGAAGTTTCTGAAGAAGAGAAGTCCAGTGTTAATTCACCATTACCATCTGGTACCAGATCGCCTATATAAACAATCTTATTGGTGTTTTTCCAGCCATTGATATATACGGTGCGGCCATTTACTGTAAGGGTCGATGTAAGTTCACCACCTATCCAGTTTGAGCTGCTGATATAACCAATCCTGTATCGTTTTGTCTGATTCAATCCCGAAATCTTCATTTGAGATTGCTGCAGATTGTCCATCCAATAACCAGATTGAAGAACCAGGTCAGGCACCAAACCACCCATACCCGTATTATTACCCGTTGTAAATCCAGCGTTGTTCTCACCATTCCAACCCTTAGTAATACTCAGTGTATAACCGGTATTTGTATTCGATTGGTTCTTAAGGTTGCTGTATACAACATTCTCATCAGGGAATGCAGCCAGATTGTTCCATGGTGATGAAGCACTTTGAACGTTCTGGTTGAAGTTTACATATATCATAGACTGAGGCGTAATGGTCTTAACTGCATTACTCCAGGCTGAAAATACGCCTCCGCTTGTTTTAGCCCTAATCCGGTACCAGTATTTGGTATTTGCAGTTAATCCAGTATTGGTATAAGTGGAATTATTTGCCCAGATATTGATATTGGTTGGACTTGTAAACAATGAGTCGGTTGCTCTTTGCAATTGGAATCCATCTCCAATAAGAGTATTCTCATTATTAGATCTGTCTGACCAAGTAAGCACTGTAGTAGTCCTGTCTTTAGGTTCTACGTAAAGATTTATAGGATTCATAATAGTGAACCCAACCGGGTCGTATTCTTCTATTATGATACCATTGAGGTACATATAAGTGGCACTTGCCAGTTTTATGAAAGAAATGGTAAGTGTTCCATTAGCCGGAGGTGTTAAACCGTTCAGGTTAGCGGTCATATTTGTATTGTTCCTCGAATTGAGGGTATCAGACACGGCACCGCTTGACACACGCATGGTGGCATCATATCCTTCGTTTTTACTTCCTATTACAACGATATTATACCTCTTTGAAGGATCCAACCCGCCAATTGTCATTGTACGTGCTGTAGTTCCATCATAGTAAATACCACTTTGTAAAACCGAGTCAGTTACAACTCCAGAGTTATTACCGGTAATATGGCCTTCATTGAAACGAGCTGACCAACCTTCCACCACTTGCATGCTCATAGTGGTTTGATTACCGAAGGCGTCCTTAAGGTTAGTAATAAGGCTACCTGCATTACCATAGTGAAGGAAGTTATTCCAAGGTGCTGGAGCTGTTTTACTATTATCACCGAAGTTTACTGATACAGATTTTGTAAGCGCTTTGTCAACTACAGTAATTATCAGTTGTTCTTTTGTAACCCCACCCTTATTATCACGGGCAGTGAGTACAAGGAATTTCTGACCCAAATTATCAATAGTTGGTGTTGCAGTTACCCTGTAATTTCCACCTCCCAAGCTATCAAGCACTATATAAGACGGTTTGTTATCGATAGAAACCGTTACATTGTCCTCCACCACATCACTCACTGAGAAGTCTTCCTGGAAACTATTATCTGCCTTCACTGAAAAATCACTCAACCCGCTAAACACTGGCTTATTGTTACCGGTCTTTACAGTTACTGTATCACTATAAGCACCTGTTCCATAATTATTGACACCAACAACATAGTAATAGTAAGTAGTATACTGCTCTGCGGTTAAGTCTGAATATCCAGTACTGTCACTGTTTTGTCCTTGTGGATTTAACAATGTATATGAACCATTTTTAGTAGTAGAGCGGTAAACATTATAGCGGAACTCGTTATATGCCCTATCGAGCCATGTCAGGCGAACACCTTTATTCTCCTCAAATCCGGCTTCCAGATCCAATGGTTTTGCAGGAGCGGTTCCATCATCATATGCAGCGTTAATGATAAGCGCGTTCAAAATACCTCCTGCGTTGGTACTGGCATCACCTATCATGGTAATGATAGCTTCACCGGCAGCATTTGGTTTTACCTGATAAATAGTATCAGTTTCAGAACTATTCAGATAGTAATGTACTTGTGCCATATCATTTCCAATTCTGAATGTAGTAACAGAATTGCTACCAAAACCGCAACAATTGTCAACGCTTGCAGAGAAGAATACAAAATTGTAACGACGCGCAGTATCTAATCCATACACCCTCATTCTCAAAGTATCGGCTGCACCCGTATTGTATTTACCCCAGCTAATTCCATCTTTAAGGATGTTATCAGGGAAGATACCAGAATTATTACCTGTTTGTACACCTTCAGTTGATCCGTTATACGAACCACTAATGATATTTAATCCTACTGAAGTTGTAACTCCTTTTGTAGATACCAAAGCAGACCTGTTAAATGGATTCGGGAGCGTCCACAAATCAACATCATTCCAGGTTGGAACGTTTCCGGTAAAGAATTTCATGTTCACCCTGATATTATCATTGGGGTCAACTTCATTTACCACAATCTTGAAAGTACGGCTTGTCAGGCACCATTTCCATCGTCAGCAAATGCTGTCATCTGATAAAGTCTGAAGCAGCATACCCTGGCTTAAGAATAATTTGCTCCTTTACCATTACCACTGTCTACGAATGTGGCAAAAGATGGTTTATCAAAAGTCCAAACCATGTAAGCATTACCCTCAACATCATTCGCTCTCACAGGTACAACAAGTGTTGCTCCTTCATTGATCACCTTATCGGTAATAGTATCCATTGTAGGAACGGTATTATCGTTCACTACCATAGTAAATGTAGTCGTGTCTTTCCCATTATGTCCATCATCAACATATGCAGTTATTGAATAAACACCCTGGTCGCCTACAGTTGGATTTAAAACGAGGTTTGCATTACCATTACTTACAGTTTCCAAATTCGCAAAAGAAGGCAAATCGTCAAATGTAAATGTAAGGTTGTCACCATCATTATCAACTGCGTTAATAGGCAGCGGATAAGTGGTTGCATATTTCATGGTGAAGTCAAGAATATGTGTAATAGTTGGCGGTGTATTCAGCGTAGTAGCTGAAGACGTATTCGAATATCCAGATGCACCACCAGCACCTACAGCCCTGATTTTGTAATAGTAAGTGATATTAGCGAACAGGCTGGAATCAGAGAATGTAATAGAAGATCCTGCACTGCTGCTAACAGTTTTGAATAGGCGGAAACTTGTTTGGTTTCCTACTGAACGCCATATTTCAAAACCTGTTTCGTTATTTGAATTATCAGCCCAATCAAGCTTGATAACATCCTTCGCCATTACGGTAGTAGTCAATGTTGATGGCTGTGATGGAACAGCTGGTGCTGCAAAAGTAGTATCCATTGAAACGCCACGTGTAAGTAACACCTGTGTTGCCACATCGGCCAATGTAGTAGGCTCGGTATGGATCACCATTTCATCTAATCCACCAGAATAGAAAGCGTAGGTAGATACGTTATCAAAAAACACGTTAGTAGTTCCTGTACTTGCATACCCTATTACAGAGTTAGAAGTACTGCTTGCCGCAACACTTGTGAATGAAGTGACACCAGAAGCTACCAGGGCATTATTGAGGTACAAACTTAAATTTGTGCCCCTGTATGATACGGTAACTAAATTCCAACCGCCTGCAATCCAGTTAGCATTTGTAGCAAAGCTGGCTAAGGTAGCAGATGTTCTGACAGAGTTACTCGCAACCCTGGCTTCAAGTGATCCAGCGTTTGTACGAAGACCCATACCATAATCACTTCCACCAAAATCGAAAATCATGTATTTAGCGGTAGTAAGTGTTGGTTTGATCCAAACAGACACGGTACGTGCTGCGTATCCACCATCACTTGGGAAGCCACCACTTGTACTGTTTGTTACATTCACTATATCATTAACACCATCGAAAGTAAGGCTATGACTACCTTCTTTCTTATCTGCAGCATTAAAGGTTGGGTTATTACCGCCGCCACCAGCCAATACACGCGCTGAAGTTCCCATTGCGTCGGTGAACGTATTATTAAACTTCCAATCAACTTCAGAAGAGGCAAATGCCGATTGGCCAAAGTTTCCTACTGCTCTTACTTTATAGTAATAAGTAGTTGAAGCCGCCAGGCTTGAATCAAGATATGAAAGCACATTAGCACCAACTGTAGCAATTGGGTTGTATGTACCACCAAGAGTAGTGGATCTTACGATTTCAAATCCTGTTTCATTGTTACTGTTATCTGCCCAGGTAATATTGATCTTATCTGCACTAATTGTTGTTGCTGAAACTCTTGATGGATCTGATGGTGCTGAACCGGCTGGAACAAAAGGATTTGTTTCAGTGAACGTTACGTTTGCTGTAGGAATAGCTGCGTATGTACCTGGAGTACCGGTAGCAGAAAATGCCACGTTCAAAGCCATTGCCTCACCACCTCCGTTTTCAAAGAAGGTAACAGCAATTGGATAAGAACCTACTGCAAGATTGATGGTAGCACTGTTCACACAGGCGGTACCATGTAAACCATCATTGTCTACTATTGGCGTTGCAGAAGCATTATAAGGAGTGTTAAGATAAACCCTACTTCCATCGTCTGAACAAGTTTGGAAGCGGTAGTTACCGGCTGTCTTGATATTTACATATCCTTCCCAGAGGTAACCAAAATTGTCTACACCAGCACCACCAGCAGTGAAGGCCACGCTGTTTGCCATGCCCCTTGCAATTGGAAATAAGGCATTATAATCAGGTAACTCAGCCAAATTTGGCGGATTGAGATAATACTGATAACAAACCCCCTGCATTACAGTGTTTGCAACCACCTGATTACTTAACTGCGATTGGTTCCCTACAGCATCTCTGGCTTTAACCGCGAAAGTATAAGTAGCCAAAGCGGTAAGGTCATTTATTGCGAAATAAGTTTTGGTAGTAGTATACGATTTAGAACCATTTATATAAATATCATATGCAGCTACTCCGATGTTATCAGTAGCGGCTGTCCATTGAAGTGATACATTCGTCCTGCTGGCACAGGTAACAGTTAAACCGGATGGTGCAGATGGGGCTACAATATCTTCCCCTGTTAATGCTGAAGCTTCATTGCTGGAAGCTGCTGCTCCAAAATTGCTTACAGCCCTTACAATATAATAGTACTTCGTATTGCTGGCTAATGATTGGTCGAGATAGGAAACAACATCAGGAGCAGTAATAGTTATCAGTTGGTAAGGTCCCCCTGCGAAAGTACTTCTGTATATTTCAAAACCGGTTTCATTCTGACCTGCATTCGGATTCTCATTCCAATCCAGTTGTATGGAAGAAACTGAAGCTGTAAAAGCAGAAAGATTTTTGGCAGCGTCGGGCTTAGGACTTCCATTAACACTTACAACAGAAAACACTGGGGAGAAGCTGCTTCCGCAACCGAACTGCTCAACAATTTTAGCTTTATAATCTCCAACAGGAGCGTTATATGTATTTGTAGTGCTAACAACAACGTTATCGATTACACGAACCCATTGGTATCCCGAATAACCGGATGGGATAGATAAAGGAACAGTATTTGATCCGTCTTCAGCAGGTAATACCCTACTTCTTGTACCTGTAACAGTGATCGGTGGAGTGATAGTAACAGATTTCGGATATATAACAGCTGGTTTTGGAGACCAAAGACTCCAATCAGAAGTAGCGGAACGCTTGAAACGTACCCTGTAGGTACCGAAGCTTCTTACAGTAATATCATTACCTGCATAAGTAATGATTGAAGATCCATCTATTATTGTATTTACTCCATTTGTGCGTGTAGCAATGGTAACGCCATCTTTTTGCCATTCATAGGCATAGAAACCCTGGGTTATACCAATTTTAGTATTGATTGCCGAGTCGGGACAAAAATCATATCGTTGAAAATAAACAAGTGGATTGGCCTTATGCATGTCGTTCATATAAGGCACAAAATCGGGTTCGGCCC
>JBGAQE010000119.1:0-18224 GCA_044220885.1 Chitinophagaceae bacterium | reverse complement strand
GGTCGCGCAGCGACCCTCTGCGTCTCAACTGTATAATTATTTTAAAGTAACAAATTGACTGCCACGCCTCTGCGCCTCCGCGGTAAAATGTATTTGTATTTTTGACTCAACACTTATGGACTAAGCTCTGCTCTAAGCTTTAAGCTTTAGGCATTAAGCCTTAGGCAAAAAAGCATCCAGCATCTAGCCCCAAGCACTAAGCTCACTTCCCCACATTCTCATTCCCCAAAATATCCGCATCATAAATCTCATACACTTTAAGATCGATGTGAAGGTTTGATGTTTTGAGTCTGCTGGCTAATATATCGCAGCTTGTGTAGGCGGTGATTTTCTGAACCATTTTCATCTTTGGGTAAAACACTTCTTTGATCTGCTTCTTCTCTTTCTCCAAAACATTCATAGCAGTAGCATATTCGAAGTTCAGATTACCATTATTAGTTTTTTCTGCAAATACAGCCACATAATCGTGGTTCTCGTTATTAGAACTCAATGATAAAATCTGGCAGGCACATACTTTGGCTTTTACTTTTTCCATTCTAGCCATTTCAGCTTTAACGCCATCAGCATTTACATAAGAGTTGAGTGACTGCTGTTTGATTCTGAGAGAAGGCAAGGAAGTGCCATTACCAGCAAATAGAGTGAAAGGGGAAAAAAAGAAAACAGTGAATACTAGAATAAGGTTTAGAGTTTTCATGGTACAATCTTTATCAAGTAAGGGAATAAGGTTACGGTTTTCTGGACTATTGAACTTGATAAGAGATACCGGATTTTTTACTGGAGAATAACCAGTACGTATAGGTTTGTCAGTGGGATATTGAGCAGAGCGTAAAAAATTGTCATAATACCCCGATTTTGCAAGTGTGTGGGATGTTTAATTTTTGCAATTTTCAATAATTGCTTGGGGCTGGTTGCTAGATGCTTGAGGCTGAAGGCTTGATGCTGGATGCTTGATCTTCCGATGCTGGATGCTGGATGCCTAAGACTTAAAGCCTAAGGCCCAGAGCTTAATGCAGAGTACAGCCCGAATGTTTTTGTGCATTACAGAAAATATAATACTAAGACTATACTTTGAGCGGATGCAGGTATAAAGCTTTTGAGCATTAAGCCCATAGGCAAAAAGCTTTAAGCATTAAGCATCCAGCATCAAGCCTCCAGCATCCAGCAATTCACTATCTTGCACTCCAATAATAATACTATGCTTGCATTTTTGAAAAATCTGGGAATCACCGAAGTAAATCCAGGGGTATCCACTGGAAAAGAATGGTTCAATTCATTACAGGAAAAAATAGTTTCTTCTTCGCCAGTAGATGGTCAGGTCATTGGATCTGTTACTGTTGCTGATAAAGAAGCATTTGAAAAAGTTGTAGTAAAAGCAGAAGCAGCTTTTAAAGAATGGCGTAACTGGCCGGCACCAAAAAGAGGTGAAATTGTTAGGCAGATTGGTGGTATCCGTGCCAAAAAAGACGATCTCGGAAAACTGGTGTCTTATGAAATGGGAAAGAGCTTACAAGGAAGGATTAGGCGAAGTTCGGAAATGATCGATATATGCGATTTTTGCTGTTGGACTTGTCAAGACAGTTACGATGCATAGCGAAAGACCCGGACACCGAATGTATGAACAATATCATCCATTGGAATGGTAGGCATCATTTCCGCATTCAATTTCCCCGTAGCTGTCTGGAGCTGGAATACCGCTGGCCTGGGTTTGCGGTGATGTGTGCATATGGAAACCTTCTGAAAAAGCTCCTGTTTGTAGGAGTAGCCTGCCAGAAAATTGTTGAAGAAGTATTTACTAAAAATAATGTACCCGAAGGCGTTAGTGTTCTAGCTTCCAGGCGGACGTGCTATTGGAGAATGGATGAGTAATGATCCAAGGATTCCATTAGTTTCTGCAACTGGTTCCACCCGTATGGGTAAGGCAGTTGGAGCTGCACTAGGCGCCCGTTTAGGCAGAGCTTTGCTTGAACTGGGTGGTAACAATGCTATTATTATTTCTAAAGATGCTGATCTGAAAATTGCTATTACGGGAGCAGTATTTGGTGCAGTTGGAACTGCTGGTCAACGTTGCACTTCTACAAGACGTCTTATCATTCCTGAGAGTATTTACGATACTGTAAAGGAAAAACTGGTAAGTGCCTATCAGCAATTGAAAATCAGAAGCCGCTGGATGCCAAAAATCATGTGGGTCCATTGATTGATAAGGATGCTGTTGCCATGGTACACTGCGGCTATAGAAGCCTGTAAGAAGGAAGGCGGTAACTTTATAGTTGAAGGAGGTTTTACAAGGCGAAGGATTTGAAAGCGGCTGTTATAGCGACACCACTTGCAGAAGCCAAACCGGGATTTTGCCATTTGTACAACATGAAACCTTCGCTCAATTTTATACTTGCTGAAATATTCCACTATTGACGAAGCCATAGCTATCCAGAATGGAAGTACCTCAAAGTCTCTCCTCTTCTATTATGACACTGAACCTTAGGAAGCCGAGCAATTCCTTTCCGTAAACGGAAGCGATTGTAGCATTGCCAACGTGAATATAGGTACCTCAGGTGCTGAAGTGGAGGCACTTTTGGAGGTGAAAAAAGAAACCGGGGGTGGCCGTGAAAGCGGAAGCGATGCCTGGAAAAACTATATGCGCCGCCAAACCAATACCATCAATTATTCCACCAATTTACCCATATTGGCAGGGCATTAAATTCGACCTGTAGTTGATAATCAACAATCTATAACAAGAGGTTATTTGCAATCAATCAGCCTTACACGTTGATTATCAGGCAAATTATATGCTATTCCTTCTATACTATAAGTGGGGAATAGCGTTAGTAGCCTGTGAAAAAGTCTGATTGATTATGCAAAAACTGTACACCCTCTTGAGCATGCTGCTTTTTCGCCAACTGCCTTTTCCCAGATGCATGTAGCGCTTGTTGGCGGACCTCACTGGAGCTTCAGTAAATGAAACCAACTCCTTGGCGATTCCATCAAGTCGTTCTACAGCAACCGCAGTGCTTTTAATGTTGGCTTGCTGGGTGAAATTCCCCTGGGTCCTTCAAAAGTGGTTTTTCCAGCCGAATTTTCTATATGGGCAAGGGTCACCAAATTCGCCCAAACCTACGACACCCTTCAGGCAGCCATTTCAGATACCCTGATTTACAAACAAATTTTAATACTAACTATATAGACCTGCCACTTAATCTCGGATTTAAGATCCCATGAGAAAGAAAACCAGTTTTATACTTAGCGCAAGGCCCTTATATCGGCTTCTTCCTTTCAGGTAAAATAACCAATGAAACCAGAGCTTATTCCAAATAATAAGTTTGACAAAGAAGAATTATCCAGTTGAAGTTGGTAAAGCCGAAAACAAAGTGAAGACGTTTGACTTTGGTGTAAATGCCAGAGCTGGATTGTTTCATTAGGATTATTAACGCTGGATTTATAAGCCAGGGTCTTACTGCTTTTACACTGCATCTTATGATGGAACTTTCAAACACCAGGTCATTGGTGCCTCTGTAGGTTTCTGGCTGAATAGTGCTGAAAAACCTGCTCCCCGTAGTAAGGCTCAAAGATGGTATAATTGATACAGAAGATGCTTGTCCTACCATACCTGGAACAGCCCTGCAACCCATGGTTGCCCTGATAAAAGATGAGATGGTATTGCAGATGCTACAGACAAATGTCGGATGTACCAGAGTTGGCTCGATTTAATGGTTGTCCAATACCAGATACAGATAAAGACAGGTTAATGACGAAGAAGATAAATGCCCAACCACCCCAGGATTAATAAAGTATCAGGGTTGTCCAATTCCAGATACAGATAAGGATATCCAACGATGAAGAAGACGCCTGTCCTCAAATAGCTGGTTTAGCAGAATACAAGGGTTGCCCTGCTCAGATAAAGACAATGATGGTGTTCTTGATAAAGACGATAAATGTCCTGATGTACCAGGCTTAAAAGACAATAATGGCTGTCCTGAGATAAAGAAGGAAATAGTTGACAAAGTGAAGATTTTGCAGCAGGAAATATCTTCTTCGATATGAACAGCGACAAGATCCGAGCAAAATCATTCCCATCATTAAATGAAGTTACACCTGACCTCTTGAAACAACATCAGGAACTGAAAATGGATATCAATGGATATACCGATAATATCAGTACTCCGACTTACAATAAAGTGCTGTCTCAAAAAAGAGCGGAAGCAGTTAAGGTATCTGATTAGTAAGGGTGTGAGTGCCGAGAGTCTGCATGCTACTGGCTTTGGACGAGATCACCGATAGCACCAAATACACTCCGGCCGGAAAGGCTAAAAACCGGAGGGTGGAACTGATACTTGAACAACAATAAGTGCATTTATCAATAAAATAACGCCACCGGGGAAAACTTATCTCCAGTGGCGTTGTTTTTTATACATTTTGCGACCAACCCAAACAGGTTCCCCTGTTAAAAAGGACTAAATCCTTTTTGTAAACAGATCCGATACAACTGAAAAAAGCCGATAACGCATCTTATATCTTATAATCATTTCAACATATGAAAAAAATTCTCCAGAATTGCTTTCCTAATCCCCTGCCCTCTTCATTGTTTTTTCAAACATCCAATGCCCAATCTGTAACAAAAACCCGTAGCGGTGAGGTTCCAAAAGGATGGCATACCATGGATAAGGATAAAGATGGTCAGTATGGGATCAGTCTCGAAAAAACCTACAATTCCTTCAATCAAAAAAGCTTAAAAGCAAACAAGTTATTGTTGCTGTAATTGATTCTGGAGTTGATACTCTTCATGAAGACCTTAAAGATGTTCTATGGCATAACCCCGGCGAAATACCTGGTAACAATATCGACGATGATAAGAATGGCTATGTAGATGATATATATGGTTGGAATTTTCTTGGGAATAAGATGGAAGAATGTTAGAACAGGACTCATATGAAGGTGCCCGGGTATATCATGGCCTGAAATCAAAATATGAAGGCAAGACTATTGACGTATCTACCCTTTCAGAAGATGAAAAGTATGAATATGAAATGTGGAAAAAAGCGAAACAAGCTGTATTGGGTAATGAGGATAGTGGAGAAGCAATAGACTTGTTGATGTTACAAAGAGTGGTAAAAAGTTCAAAGAAGTTCGATAGCGTTTTACGCAAAGCGATGAATAAGGAAGAATATACTGGTGTTGAATTAAAAGCTTTCGAACCAACTTCCCAATCTGAAAGAGTAGCGAAATCGGCTATCCTTTCTTTGATGGAGGGAAACAATATGATGGACATTTCCAACAAGGAGTTTCTGGAAGGATTTGAGCAATTCCTGAGAAGTGAAGAAGCAAAGGCGGAAGGAAAGGAAAAAGCGCCTATCCCCTATAGAGCAAATATTGTTGGTGATAATGAAAACGATATCAACGACAAATATTATGGAAATAACAATGTAATGGTCAGCAACGATGCGGCAGAACATGGCACGCATGTTTCCGGAATTATCGCTGCCAGCCGCAATAATGGTAAAGGCATGGATGGTATTGCCGACAATGTTAAGATCATGATGCTTCGTTCTGTTCCTGATGGTGATGAGCATGATAAGGATATTGCCTTAGCTATCCGTTATGCAGTCGACAATGGCGCAAAGATCATCAACATGAGCTTTGGCAAAAGCTTCTCACCAGGTAAAAAATGGATTGATGAAGCTGTAGCTTATGCTTCCAGCAAAGGAGTTCTGTTAGTACGTACCTTTGGTAACGATAATAAGAATGTTGATAGCAGCGACAATTTCCCCAATGCCTATAAACAAGGAGCTACAAAACCATTCACCAACTGGATCACCATTGGTGCCAGCTCAAATGGCGACCCTAAGGGTGATGGATATACTGCATCCTTTTCCAATTATGGCAAACAGCAGGTAGACGTAATTTTTGCTTGGTGCAACCACCTGCTGAAGTGTGCTGCGCAGTCTGGATGGTACCAGCATGGCATCACCTGTAGTGGCAGGAACAGCGGCCTTATTGCTTTCTTATTTCCCATACCTCACTCCTGAACAATTGGTGCTCTGCCTTGAAAAAGAAGCCCAATCACCGGGTACAAAGGTTAAAAAGCCTGGCACTTCAACAATGGTAGATCTGTCTGAATTATGCAAAACAGGTGGCTTGTTGAATGCCTATGAATCAGCAAAAATCGCAGCCAGTCTTCAGCCATCTGCTGAACCACCGGTAAAGAAAAACAAGAAGCAACCTAAATTCAAGAATAAAAAAGATTAAACAGAGTAATATTAAATTTCAGCCGTTCCGTTAACCGGGACGGCTTTTTTTATACTTTTATCTAAATAGCCTTATAACAATGAAAAAATCTAACATCAAAGCACCTGGACATTTCAAGAATTATGTAGCAAAAGCTTCAGACGAAGATTTGACAAAAGCCTTAAAGAACAGTACCAAACGATTCAAGAAGCTTCTCGACAAGATACCTGGTAAAAAAGTCAATTATGCCTATGCCGAAGGTAAATGGACAATCAAACAACTGTTGCAGCATATTATTGATGCGGAAAGGGTTTTTGTTTTGCGTGCTTTATGGTTTGGACGAAAAGACGCATCTCCTCTTCCAGGTTTTGATGAAAACAACTGGGCCTTTCATGCTAAAGTAGACGATCGCAAATGGAAGGATATGGTACAGGAATTTTTTGAACTGAGATCTTCAACCGAACGCTTTTTTGCTTCCCTTTCAGATGATGTATTGAAAACTGAAGGATCTGCAAACAATCATCTGGTTTCTGTTGCCGCACTAGGATTTGTAAGTGCAGGACATGTAGAACACCATATAGATATCATAGAAGAACGCTACCTGCAATCAAAAAAAGAGAAATCTGCAGAGAAGAAATCAAAGAAATAATGATCATTTCTTTTTAAAATAAGCCTGTATGCCTTCAGTAAAAACGGCATACAGGTTTTTTATTTCCGGATGTCCTGAGAGGGCTTGCAAATGCCTGTTGATAGTTTCCAGATCATTTCTAACTGCAGGTCCTGTTTGGAATTGGGAAGGATGACCATATTCCAACCGGTTCACTACTTCGTGAATCAATGGATGAAGGAAAGAAAAAGGCATATCTTTTTCCTTGCAAAAATCAGCCGCTAAAGAATAAAGATGGTTTGTGAAATTACTTACCAGGATAGCAGATAAATGAAAATTAAATCGCTCTTCGTCGGTAGTCTTTCTTACCTGGCTTGAAAGTGTAGTGGCAAAATCTTGAATAATAGTTAAGTTATCAGGGGTATTGGCATCTACTAGTATAGGAATCTTTGGCAATTCTGTAAGCTCTTTACGTAAACTCTGCAAAGGATAAAGCACGCCATAGTTTGGAGAATATTCCTTCAGAATATCCATTGGAACAGAACCGGCCGTATGTACTAAGAGTTTACTTCCGATATTCAATTTGCCCGCCAGTTTTCCTAAAGAGGCATCTGAAACTGCCAATATATAAAGATCTGCATTGGGTTGCATTGCATTTAACCCTCCCCCATTTACTGCATCAAGCGCCACAGCAAGTTCACTGGCTGTTTCCGGATTTCTTCCGTATATACCTGTAATAGTATGTCCGGCAGCTTTAATAGTCTTGCCCAATAATGTGGCCACATTTCCTGTACCAATAATTACGACTTGCATACTGTATTTTTGTAAACATGAAGGTAGCCCAAAAATTAGCTATAAAATACGTAACAGCCAGAGTGAATATATTGGCACTTGTATCGAAACGAAAGGCTGCTGAAAAAGCCTTTAAAATATTTTGCACCCCATTTCGTAAGACTTCAAAACATATTCCTCCATTTTTTGAAAAAGCAGAGAAGCTGCATTTTGAAATGGATGGGTTAGCTATAAAGGGATACCGTTTCAACCATCCGGCTGAAACAAAAGTTTTGATCATTCATGGATTCGAATCGGCGTCAAAGAATTTTGAAAAGTACATTCCCCTTCTCATAAATAAGGGTTATGAAGTACTAGCATTTGATGCCCCTGCCCATGGCCGCTCAGATGGAAAGGAAATAAACCTGCCCCTGTACCTGAAGACCCTTCAACAGATAAATCAACGATATGGCCCCGTAAATGGATTCATTTCTCATTCATTCGGAGGAATCACCTTGGCCCATTTGTTGGAAACCTTACCCAATAATGAAACGTTGAAAGCTGTTTTCATAGCTCCCGCCACTGAAACGGCCACTTCTATCGACCTCTTTTTTAGTTTCCTGAAATTCTCGCCTGAAATCAGAAATGAATTTGAAAATGTAATCCTTGAAAAGGGCGGACAACCCCTTTCCTATTATTCTATAAGAAGAGCTATTAAAAACATCCATGGTCCCGTATTATGGATCCATGATGAAGATGACGATATCACCCCTATCAAAGATGCCATAGTCGTAAAAACAGACAACCCACCCAATGTCGACTTCCATTTTACAAAAGGCTTAGGTCACCGTAAGATTTACAGGGATGCTGATGTAATTCAAAGAGTGGTTGAATTTCTTTAAGCTGAATGCTAGAGGCTGGATGCTTGATGCTTTTTTTGCCTAAATCAAATACATTTTACCGCAGAGACGCGGAGACGCGGTTTTTGAGTACAATTCATTCTTGATTTTGAACCACGAAGTCACAAAGGGCACTAAGGAGCACTAAGAGAGCCTGATTATGTAAGATTAAAATCAGAATTATAAAGTAAGGAATCCCTTCGTGTTTCTTCGTGTTCTTTGGGTCTTAGTGGTTTAAAATACAAACATAGGATCCGCGGAGACGCAGTGAGGCCTCTGTGTTCTCTGCGACTCTGCGTGAGAAGGCTGTTTTGTATTTGAAAAATGTTTCACGCTGAGGCGCAGAGCTCACAGAGAAATTCCCTCTGCGTCTCCGCGTCTCTGCGGTTATTGCATTTGTATTAGCCTTAGGCTTTAGGCCTTAAGCAAAAAAGTATCCAGCATTCAGCATCCAGCATTTAGCATTATCTTAGCATAACATTCCACGCACCATGCACCTACTACAACAAATCGCCTTTGCTGTTTCTGCCATAGCAGCCATTTGGTTCTTCACAAAGAAGTTGAAGGAAATAAGGAGAAATATCTTATTGGGTAGAGATGAAGATTTCAGTGATAATAAGAGCGCCCGATGGAAAAACATGTTGCTTTTGGCATTCGGTCAAAAGAAAATGTTCCAGAACCCTACCGTAGCTATTTTACATCTGATCATTTATGGTGGTTTCGTGATCATCAATATTGAAGTATTGGAGATTTTCCTTGATGGTTTGTTAGGTACCCATCGCCTATTCCTTCCAGTGCTTGGCTCTTTGTATTCTTTCCTGATAAATTCATTTGAAGTATTGGCTTTTGCCGTATTAGTTACCTGTGTCATTTTCTTAATCAGGAGAAATATCATCAAACTAAAACGATTCCTAAGTAATGACTTGAATGGCTGGCCCCGTTCAGACGCCAATAATATCCTGATTACTGAAATAGTACTGATGAGCTTATTTCTGCTCATGAATGCCAGTGACAGGGCCTTACAATTAAACCAGGCCGAAGGCTATCATGAAACAGGAAGTTTTCTTATTTCAGGCTTGATGGCACCTTCGTTAAGCGGTTTATCTATTGGCACACTTCAGGCAATAGAAAGAACCTGTTGGTGGCTTCATATACTTGGTATTTTCGCCTTCCTGAATTATTTGCCATGGTCAAAACATCTGCATATTCTTCTGGCATTTCCGAATGCATATTATGCCCGCTTAATGTCTCCTGGTAAAATGAATAATATGCCGGTGATTCAGAATGAAGTTCTATATGCCATGCAACCCGAACTGGCACCTACAGAACCTGCCGCCCCAGGAAAATTCGGGGCCAAAGATGTTATGGATCTTAGCTGGCGGAATCTGCTGGATGCTTATAGTTGTACTGAGTGTGGACGTTGCTCAGCTTCTTGTCCTGCAAATGAAACCGGCAAACTACTTTCCCCAAGAAAAATAATGATGTCGACCCGCGACAGGCTGGAAGAAGTTGGAAGAAACATAAATACGAATGGCGAATTCAAGGATGATGGCAAATCATTATTGCATAACTATATTTCTGTTGAAGAGTTAAGGGCCTGTACCACTTGTAATGCCTGCTTAGAGGCATGTCCTGTTTCTATATCTCCTGTTGAGATAATTCTTGAAATGCGAAGAAGCCTGATTATGGAAGAAAGCAGTGCCCCTCAGGAATGGAATAGTATGTTCAGCAATGTTGAAAACAATTTCGCTCCCTGGAAATTTGCACCAGACGATCGTGATAAATGGGTATCTGAAATAAATTAATGGCAAAACTGATTGTATGAATCTTGGCAATTCCCCATTCCAACTTATCGACTGGAATTCTATATCCAAAGAAGAACATAAGGGAGAAAGAGGTATTGCCCATTGGCAAGTGTTCCATATGGGAGCTATTCGAATCAGAAAAGTGGAATATAGTGCTGGTTATATTGCTGACCACTGGTGTAACAAAGGACATATCATTTTATGCCTAGAAGGCGAAATGGATACGGAACTCGTGGATGGAAGAATCATGAATCTGAAAGAAGGAATGACTTATATAGTAGGTGATGAAAATGAAGCGCATCGAACTTCAACTGAAAAAGGCTGCAAACTTTATATAGTTGACTAGAAATAAAAAAGGCCACTTGAATAAAGTGGCCTTTTTTTATTTAATAGCTTTCTTATTGTAAAACAATTGGGAAATGCTGACCAAGTATGGTAACTGTTGCATTTCCATCGCAACCAGTACTACCATAATCCAATGTAATTTTTGGCATGGCTGTTTCAGTCAAATCTATTTTTCCACTTTCAAACCATTGGCAATTCATTTTACGAACTAACTCTGAAGTAATGGTAAGACTATAATTGCTGCCATCAGCCAAAATACCACTGGCATCTCCGGTTATGGTATATACGTCGTCCAGAATATTCAATGGGGTATTATAGCCTTGTTTCCACTCACGGTAACGGGTACTTACCCATGTTGAAGAAGCTGAAGCACCTGGTCTTGTAACTTCCCCTGTCACTTCCACTTTATAAACAAGATTACCCGAATTATTCAATCCCTGGTTAGTGATCTTTTTTGTACCACCTATCTTGTATTCATTTACATAGTAATTGTCTAAACTGATTGTTACAACAGTTCCTGTTTGACGATACTGGCCTGTATAGGTGGCCAATATCTTACCTCTGCGCATACGACCATCTAAACAAAGACAGTTGCTGGTTCCAAAATCGATAGTGATTGTTCTTGGATTGGCAGAAGTATCAACTGTTACAGAAACACAATTAGACCCAAGGGGTCCGAAAGGTGATTGTGAACCACCAGTACCATAAGCCCCTAATAATACTGCACTGTTCAATGCAGCCTGATCTACCATGGTAGTAACATCGTTGTACTGCGATTCCGCCACAGCATTTGTTTCAGCGGCAAGAGTTTTTGATTTTTCAGTATCGCCTGCATTTTTCTTACAGGAAACCATGAATGTGGTAGAGGTAATAGCTAAAACAGCCATTGAGTTGAGTAAGGTTCTCTTCATAAAGTATTGATTTTACGTTTCGGATTAAAAGCTGACTTGTAATAACGCTTTTTAAGGCTTTTTGGTGTAAAAAAACAGCTCTTTCTACAGGCAATTTGTAACCCATTCTACAATGGAATCGTCCTATACTCGTTATATAAAATTAATACAATGAAAACCACGTATTTACCCTCTTACAGATACCTATATATGGCAATTTTATTGCTGTTGATGGTTGCCTGCAAAAAGGGGAAAACAACTATACAGGAACGTAGTTTTTACATGGGAGTTACCCCATGGTCGGCCGATTTTACAGTGGCAGATGTAGATACTTCTTACTCATTTATTAATAACTATTGTGATATTATATCCAATCACTTTGATGAAGGAATACCGTATGAAGAGGCAGTAAAAAACGCAGCAGCACCTATTGCGTTACAAGACGACATCAATTACCGGCTCCTGAAAACCTCTTCTTCAAAAAAAGTCTTTTTGAGTGTTTCTGCACTTAACCTGACCAGAAAAGAGAAGTCGGATTATTATAGCAAAAGCATTGTAACAGATAGCATAAAAAACTACTGGAAACAACTCGACTTCGATCATCCTAAAATAATAACAGCCTACATCAATTATATAAGTTGGCTTATTGACGCATTCAAACCCATCTATATAAATTTCGGTGTTGAAAGTAATAATCCGCTTTGGGATCCAACGGCTTTCAATCAATATACAAATTTCATCAGCGACGTATATACGCAATTAAAGGCTAAGTATCCCGGCATTCCGTTGATGGTAAGTTTTATGGTTGATGAGAATGCGGGGAGTTTAATAAACGCAAAAAAGCTTCTCCCCTATACAGACTTTCTGGCATTAAGCGCCTATCCATATGTTACTGTAAGTTCATCAGCCTCTGGAAATACCAATCCCGACCTGTTTCCTCCAAATTTATTCGAAAATTTCATTCAACTCGATCCGTCAAAACCTCTGGCATTTGCAGAAACCGGCTATATAGCTGAACCCCTTAGCATACCAGCTTACAGTTTACAAAAAGACGGCAAGGAAGAATGGCAAGACAGCTATCTAAAAAAAGTACTGGAGTTATGTCAATCACACAAGGCGAAATTCCTGATATGGTTCTGCTCCAAAGATTATGACGCTGCTGTAGTCCGAATGAAACAACTGGGCATCTACCAGGATCTATTTGGTTTTTGGATAGACACTGGATTGAAAGATGAGAATGGAAGAGAGAGGAAAGCGATGAGGAGGTGGGTGGAGTGGGTTTTGAAAGCTAGAGGCTAAATGCTAGAGGCTGAATGCTTGATGCTTGATGCTTTTGCCTAAGGCTTAAGGCCTAAAGCCCAGGGCTAATACAAAATACATTTTTACCGCAGAGGCGCGGAGACGCGGGAGTTATTTTTTTGTTTTAAAGTATTACAGCATAGAGACGCAGAGGGTCGCTGCGCGACCAATACAGGACCTAGATGAATTATGATAATTGGGGTTACAATATCACCTGGCAGCGAAATTAATCCTATCGGTTAGATACATTTCCGTTGAGGTGCATGAAGACTCGTACCTCAACGGAAGTGTGGACACATTTTATAGCTAGCATACCCTTTGCATCTCTTCTATTCTTTCAAATCAAGGTCCTGTATTGGTCGCGCAGCGACCCTCTGCGTCTTAACTTTATAAAAATTGTAAAGTAACCAAATGACTCCTGCGCCTCCGCGTCTCCGCGGTAAAATGTATTTTGTATATTGTATTAGCCCTTAGCCTTAGGCATCCAGCATCAAGCATCCAGCCTCTAGCATTCAGCTTCCAACTTTCTTAAATATTCGGAAAAGCTGAATTATAGCAGTTAAAACAAAAATACTTCCAATGATAATGTTCATGGTTGCATGATGCGCATTCACCCAATCAAACATAAGATACCCTCCATAAATAAATACAAGATTGCCGGTAAAGGTTCCTGAACCGATACCAAGAATATATGCCAGATAATGGTCCTCCTGGGGTAATAATACTTTTTTGGAGAAAAGAACGGCACTCCATCCGAACCAGAAAGGTATTTGCATGGGACTGATGCTGCTCATTACCACTCCCAGCCAAAATCTGGGTAATGTATTCGACAAGATGACATTTTTCCCTTCTGAAGTTTTACCGGCTGCAATAAAGCTTGAAATGGCTAATGCCACCACTACTACTACTGTTGCCCATTCCAGCCATTTGAAGAATTTCTCATTTTTTCTTACCCAGTCCATAGCAACCAATGATAACCTCACATAAATCATTTCAACAGTTAATGCCCCTATGGAAAAATAAAGGGCTGGAGTAACACCATCTGAAACAGAAATCTGAAGAGCAGCTACATTAAGCGTTCCTAATGGAAGGGTTCCCAAAAAACTGATGAATAATCCTGTAAAAAAGATTTTGATGTATTGCATCCAGACTAATTAACCAGTTATTGGAAATCTTTGGGTGATAAAAGGAAATATCAACACGAATATATTAATGAAAAGCAGACCAGAAAATGATTTCCCTTATATTACTTCTTACACAGGCATGGCCTCTAACTTACTACTCCACAATTCATCTTCTTTGAACATGGCTATTCCCTGTCTAAAACTCATGTATGGGACACCCTTTTTATGATTCATACGGCTGATACGCCAAAGCAAGACCCAATGCCTGATGATTTCTTTCCAGGCGAAGAACAGGGAATGCCTGGGATCGTACATATGTGTGGGTTCAGAACCGGCACCATTCACTTCAATAATGCAAAGCTTTTTTCCTTGTCTCAGCTCTTCCCAATTGTCGAATCGAATATCTAAACGACCATAATAAAAATCCGGGATCTGTTTACAGATAGCATCGATACTGTTCAGAAGTGTATCATCAGCAAGGTGACTATCATCAAGGAATAAAGCCCCTCTGGCATGATTTCCATAAGGGGAGATGATCATCTTATTTCCTTCTTCTGGAACAGTATTCCATATGTCTTTATGCATTGTTTCAAAGGCTGACATATACAACAATGCTCTGGGTTGCTTTTTTAATAATTGGCTAACAGTAGATATCCCATCACCTGTAATACTCATGAACTCCTTTCTTACAATGCCGGTAATGCGTCCTCTATCCTCTCCGGGTATTCTGCAATAGAAAATACCCACTTCATTTTTATAGGCAACATATTCCTGAATATGAAAATCGAGGCAGGCAGTAGATACATATCTGCTTACATCTTCATCATCCTTCAATGCTTTCACCCCTCTTCCTCTTCCACCAATATCAGGTTTTCCGATAAGAGGATAAGAGAGTCCATTATCTTTCAATTGTTTCAGTACAATACTGCCATTAGCTGGCAATGAGAAATAAAGTGTCTTTGGTTGTAAATGTTGAGGAATCAAGGGAGCGATATCTTTCTTGGATTCATTTAAGAATCCTCCGTTTTTTATTGATGGATTTGATGCTGAAAAAAAGAAGAAGGATCGGGCTCTTATACAAAGGAATATCCAAACAGGATAGATCAATAAATAGATGGAAGTGAAACTCCAGTATTCCCAATGAAATAAGCGTATAAAAAAGGGTCGGTGCAGAATACGTTGAAAGAGGGTCATGATCAGCTAAGCTGGTTTTTATCTATTGACAACTGACCTTTATGATGGGAATCGTTCTTTAGATCGAGATAATGCATCGATGCTTCTTTATTCGAAAGTTCAAGAGCTGTTACACTTACAGTGAATACGACTCCATCCCTGTTCATCTTCAAATCGTTTTGAGGATCACCATCACCTGTAAATTGGTGAAAGTGTAAAATAGCATCCAGACTTGGCTGGCTATTTTTTTTCCTCCATTCTTCAAACCAGATATTTCTTTTTTCAATTACCAGAGCATCATAAAGGGTTACTGAAGACCATATATGGGCCTTTGTTTCATCTAATAACTGATGGTGTTTTGTTGTACCATCCCATCTGCATTCGAATAAATGACCCTCATCCCAAACAATAGCGGTAAAAGGTTCTATTCCTGCCAGCTTCATTGCCAAAAAGCTATTGAATGGTGTAGCTCCTTCAATCAAATCAAGCAATACTAGTCCTCTGCTCTTTCTATACGGTGGCTTTGGTTCATGGGCTTCAAGTCCTCCATTCAGGAATACAATAGCATTTCCATTTTCATGACAAGCCATCCAGGTTCCACCTGCATCTGCATCTTTTGGAAATATGATTCGTCCGGATGAAAATTCATAAACAGTTGGAGGAACAGCGTCTTTACGCCATTTTTTCTCATCCCTGTTAGATGTAAGGTATAGTTTTCCGTTACCTGGTATGAAGGTTACTGTGCACATTTATTCCTAAACTTAACTGTGGACGATGCTACCCCAAAATTTTCAGGTAAGGATAGAGAAGATAATTCGTTTAATCCAACCCTAATCAGGGCCATATGATGAATGGTATGTTCAAGATTATAGGCTATCTCCCTGTAATAGTTAGTGGCAATTCGAAGAGGAGAGATTTCATTTTCCTCGTAGTTGGCTTCTAATACCAGATCCTTATTTTCCTTCTCCAATTCAGAATGAAGACTTAATAATATTGATTTTGCCAGTTCTTTATCGGTTTCGATAGTAATATCTCGTTTACGGTTTTCATAGTTCACGATGCCAGACACATACCCTAATTCCAAACATTGAAATAACTCTATGATATGGCGAACATGCTGACCTATGGTATTATTCGACAGTGAGGTGCTTGGTTGAACATATTCCTGTTGCTGGAGATTATCCAGCGTTGCAGTTAATTGAACAAAAACAGTCTTTACTGCATTCTGTAATGACATTCTTCAAAAATTGTAGGTGCAAAATACGTTTATTTCCATTCCAATTAACAACAAAGCACTTCTTCTTGACATATGACTTATATCAATCTTGTAACTAGCTTTTTGCTGCCAGTACATCTAAGGAAACAGTCACTTTATCACCCATTGTAAAACTACCGCCACCTACACCAAAATCCCTTCGGTTTATGGTAAACTCGCCTTTAAACTGAAAGCCACCTGCAACAGGGATAGCTGTGAATGGAAACGTGATATCAAGGGTGGTTTCCTTTATTGTCAATTTACCACTAAAATTCCATGAATCTTTTCTGGAACCAGCAGTAATTTTTGTAGATACGAGTTTTATAACCGGAAAGTTCTTGACATCGAAATAATCTTTTTCCCTCAAATGGTCATCCCGCATATCAATCCCGGTATTCACAGTCTTAGCATCTACCTGTGCTTGTATGGAAGCTGAGGCAATAGCAGCTGGATCAAACTGAATACTGCTATTTAAGCCAGTAAACTTGCCGTTTACGGAAACACCTAGGTTTTTTATCTTAAACTGAATACTTGAAGAACCAGATACTGCCTGCAATGGTTGCGCCTGCAAAAAAGATACACTAACCAGCAACAGTATTGACACTATAAATAGCCTCATTTTTTTCACTTTGTAGGTCAAATTTACACCCAAAATCTGTTAAAGAAATTCAGCAATTTATTGAAACTACCGCTTTAACAAAAGTGCTGAACCAAACAAATGGTTATACTGTTCACAATGAACCAAAACATAACGATATTCCATGAAATCTGGCCGGTTCATAATACCGTATTGCTGGTCGCCAGAGAGCCCCTTAAGGCTACCCAACCGAAGGAAATTCAGAGGTTGTTGCTCCTTCGATAAATAAACTTTCAAGTCTGGTCCATTATTTACACTAAACCCTTCAATTCGTAATGATAACACCCCAATTGAATCCAATATTTTAACGGAGCCCATAGCATTCCCATAAGGCCCAGCTATAAATTGACCCGAATATAGAATCTTAGACACAGTTGTATCCAATACTGGTGGAATTTCTACTGCTCTATCTGGAGTGCCTGTTTTTGTACAGGAGAAAAGCCCAATAACAATGGTGAATAATAAACAATATTTCATAATATAATTATTTAGAATATAAAATATGACACCCCTACACCTAGATTATTTGCCTTATTTCTGAATCGATTATTAATTGTTCCGTCGTCATATACTTGAGAGACAGATTGACTCTTGTATTCAACAAAAATGAACTGGTAAAAAGCTTTGACCCTAAACTTTTTGCTAATGGAATATCCCAAAAGGAATTCCGAATTCAGACTACCCTTATCATGGTCACCAGTTAGAAGAAGATTTAAAGAGGATGGCTTTACATTCGGATCAGTAGTTGTTTGTCCGTTACTTGTAAAAACAGCACTCCCCTTCCTGCCAAAACTACCTCCAATAATATCGATATTACAACCAGCATACCATTTACTGGAAAAATGATATCCCAGATTAAATTGGAGATTTAATGAGTTGGTAAAAGGTCTTTGCACCGTAAGTGTATCAAAATTGGCCTCATTTTGCCCCGCAAAAACAATAAGAAAAGGGAAGGTGAAGCTTCTCGTATATTTTGCAGGTCCTGCAGAAATAAAATCCTTTTTTGTACCCAAATAGCTGGTCAGTCGCAGTCCTGCTCCGATTTCCCATTTCTCCTTCTTCCCAATTCGCTTTGCGAAATTATAGGATAACGAAAAAGCTCCCTGGGATTGTCCTGCCGACACTCCGGCATCAACCCATTTTGCGAACCTTTTACTTTCTTTTTGTGCTAATAGTGTAGATAAAAAAATGATATTAAAAAGG
>JBGAQE010000118.1:0-13779 GCA_044220885.1 Chitinophagaceae bacterium | reverse complement strand
ACTATGTTCCTATCTACCTATGTGTTTCGGCTGTTAAACTGAGATTGAATACAATATCCGGTAAGGCGGTGAGGCTATTTTTTCACCGCAGAGGCGCGGAGACGCAGAGAGAATCCTGTTGTTCAATGTTAATTAAATTACATTGAGAGAACTTACCGGCGTATGATAACTTTAGTGCCAACAGTCAAATATTCATTGATCTCATCAATATCTTCATTCTTGAGAGATACACATCCATTGGTCCAGTTGGTATAATCATCTACTACAAGATCATCGTTGGGCCAGGTGCCGTGGATAGCAATGCCACCACCTATTTTTGCATTTGCGGGGATCAGTCCTGCTGCTTTTCGTTGCTTGAATTTTGCCCAGCTATCTTTATTGGGATAATCGAGAAGCATCATTCGATGCCATTTATCGTGGACTCTTTTTGAAGTAATGCGGAAAGTGCCTTCTGGCGTTTTTTTATCACCTTCCATTAATTTATCACCGAGGTCCTTATTACCAAAAACTACCGGATAAGTAGCATACCAACCATCGTCGTCATATACACTTAGTTCATAATCAGACTTATCGACAATGATGTAGACAGTCCCGTTGGGGTCTGCTGCTCTTTTTTGTTTTACAGACAGTTTTCTATCTGCAGAACGGAAGCTGAGGGAGGAAATGGTGACAAGAAAGAGGGAAATGGCGATAATTCGAGTTTTCATAATGACCTACTTTAACGTAAAGACCTGTCAATCGGCACTTTGTTTAAATGGTGATTTAAAAAATTTAGTTAAAGGGGGTTAGGTAAACGTTTCATATTTAAACGTACAAGGATTTTGCCATAGTATGGGTGTGGGGAATATTTAACAGGAATTAAAAATAACCGAAGGAGTGTATAAAAATTTGAAAATTTGATGATTTGAAAATTTTAAGGAAATGAACAATACAAAGCTAGGAGGTCAAGGAGTTTTTTACTCAAAAATTGTATTCTCCTTTTATAACCGCAGAGACGCGGAGACTCAGTGTTATTCTCTGCGTCTCCGCGTCTCTGCGGTTATAAACTTAAAACTTACTACTTATAACTTAATGCGACACCTTCGCCTCCAACGTCTTCGCAAACTCAATCATATCCTGAAGATGTTCAACAGAAGGTACTTTTCCGCTTAGTCCGAATTTTTCGTTTGTTTCAACAAGCTTTACGTGCAGGTTTTCGGCTTTGCGATGGGAGAATTCCTTTACTGAATCAACACCGGCAGCTTCCAGTAATTCTGAAAATTGACCGGCTACTCCTTTTATTCGGAACAGATCAGCATGGTTAACCCAGGTGAGTATTAATGATTCTGGGATATGTGTAGCAGCAGCCATTTTTTCCCGTCCTCTCTTTGTTCCGCAGTGAACCAATAGATCGGTAGTGGTTTTAACTCCTTGAATGTTTAATTTTTCGGCATAGGTTGGTCCAATTCCTTCAATATCCATTACATTATAAGGCATAGTGATAATCTTTAAGGCGACAAAGTAAGAAGAAATTCCTGCACAGAATGCCGGTAGACGCATTATTTTTTATGTTTACATTGTTTGCTAAAAATGGTGAACTTGCTTAGTAAAAACCATTAGTATGAAATCTCTGCTATATATAATGCCAATCATTGCAGGAGTGGCTATGTCAATCCAATCTGGAGTAAATGGACAATTAAGAGCTGGATTGCAACATCCCATTTTAGCCGCATTGATATCTTTCGTTGGGGGCACATTGGCGTTATTACTTCTTTTGTTGTTTTCAAAACAAGCATTACCACCGGCTACTATATATAGTGGAATGGAATGGTATAAGTATACAGGTGGATTTTTAGGAGTGATAGTAGTGGTGTTTGTGATTCTTTCAGTACATGAGGTAGGGGCTTCAAATATGTTTGTATTGATAGTGGCAGGGCAATTACTAACTGCATTGCTTATGGATCATTTTGGCTTATTGGGTTTATTGGAAAATCCAGTGAGTGCGAAAAAGATAATCGGAATGCTTATGGTTATTGGCGGAGCCTGGCTGGTTACTAAGAAATAAAAAACCGGCGCGTAAAAACGCGCCGGATACTAAACAAGAGAGAAATCGGAAAAAATCTTACCAGTTACTCAATCTTACACCGAAGTTGTAAGGTGTTTGATCTAACCCTTTAGCAAACATGCTTTGTGTTGCTACGGATCCGTATAATTTTACTGGTCCTAATTGAACTTCTCCGATATAGGAGATTTTCCAAGGACGCAAATCAAAATCATTCTTTTCTTTTTGCTTACCATCATTACTTGTGATTGTTTTCTGACGGCTGCTGTATAGATAACCTGCGCTTACACCTGCACTGAATCCGAATCCACTTTTACGACCAGGTGTGAAATTGAAGTTCAACATCATTGGTACTGTAAGGTAATCAGCTGCGAGCTTGTTTTTACTAAATGTATAATTAGAGGGATCAATTTTTACAACTTTAGTAGGATCTGTTTCAAACTTGATTGGGCTTGAGAAACGATAATTATTCAACTCCAAACCCATACCATATTTCAGGTTTACCACATGCTTGATCACATTCAGTCGCTGCATAAAGAACCAGATATTGACGTTGGTGGATTTTCCATTACGTAATTTGAACCAGTCTTTTGTAGCACCAGGAGCAAAGCCAGTTACTGGATTTTGAATGCCTGCGGATGTATAATCTGTATTATCTGTCAACTGATTGATACCAAGATCAACGATCCACCAATTTGTTGTTACATTAGAAGGCTTTGTGCGCTTGCGGTTATGGATGGTTACATTCTTGTCATTCCCTTTATTACCCTGCTGACCATCGCCTTTCTTTATGATGATCATGCTTCCAATACGGATGGTATCACTTTCATTTGTCTTTGTGCTGTCTGACTGCGCCATTCCGGTGAGTGCAAAACATATCCCTGTCAGGAGTAAAACTATCCTTTTCATACTTGAGTTTTTAAACTGGTTATCTGATTATTTTAATGCTATTTCAAAATTGGCGATATGGATTCCTTTCTTGTCTTCGCCTGGACCGATGTTAGTTGCTTTTTCCACTACCCGGGTAACTTTGCGGAAGAAGCCACGCATCTTGTTTTTAGAACTTACATTGGAAGTGAGAACTGCGAAATTATCTTTATCTGTATCGGTGTTATCAGCTACATAATTGGCGTTGGTGCTTTCTGGTCCTACAGGACTATCTGGTAAAGGATTCACCGCTGCTATACCTGTATTGATCACCTGATTTTTATTAGACTCATCAACTTTCGCTATCGTGCTTCCTTTAAGTGTAACGTCGCTATCGCTTGGAAAGTTACTATCGGTAGAATTTTTTCTATCAGGTATTTCGTTTACTGCTAATAATGGAGCTTCCTGAGTTTTATTAGTTACTTCTTTTATTACAGTTTTCTTATTCTGTGTTTTTATTTCAGTTGAATTCTTATCTGCGGTATTCTCAGCTAAACTGCTTTTCTGGATTATTTCTTCTTTTTCAGCAGGTTTTGTATTTGAAGGAACTGTTATTGCAGGTTCTTTCGGGCCATTGGCAATAGAACTTTCATTCTTTGGTGTGCTTATGTAAAGCCAGGCACTAATGCCAAGGAATAATAATACTGCTGCGGCAGCTGCTACTCTCCACCAACGGAATACAATTACCTTTTCATCTTTTTCAGAACGGTAGAGTGATTCTTTGTCGGGGAAAACAATTGAAGTATCTGCAGTATATCTTACTTTTTGTATCAGTTCAAATGCTACCTGATGTTGTGGGTTTTTATAAACAAACAATTCAGTAGCGGCTTTTTCTTCGTTGGTCAGTTCATCATCTCCATACAACACGAAATATTCTTCGAAATTAGTATCGTTCACCATTTCAGTTGTTGAAGCATGACGATATAAGAAACTCTTGTCGCCGAGGCTTGCTTCTTTTTCTAAAGGAAGCACCGTGTCTTGCAACATCATGAGCTCTTCCTTCAGATCAGGATTCATTGCTACAAATTCTTCAACTGCCTTACGATCGGAAACGTTCAGTTCGTTGTCGACGTAAAGGAGAAAGAATTCTTCGTAATTATGGCGTGTGATGTTCATTTTACAATACGTTTTCTGGGCTTACTAAATAATTTTTCAATTGAATCCGGGCGCGGTGCAGGTAAACTTTCACCTGGCTTTCATTCAATCCCGTGATCTTTCCAATCTCTTCATAGGAATAGCCTTCGTAATCTTTAAGCAATACCAGTGAACGTTGTGTTTCGCTTAAACGGCTTAAGGCTTCTTCCAGCACTTTTTTAGTATTTGATACCGGTCTGTCGTACACCAAAGTATCTTCCTTGAAATCGTCTTTCAGTTTTATCCTTTTCACCTTTCTTATATGATCAATCATCTGGTGATAAGCAACTGTAAACAGATAGCTTTTTGCTTTTGCGTTATCCACCTCTGCCCTGTTAATCCACATTTTTCAAAAGCCGTCTGAACCACATCTCTGGCATCTTCCTCGTGCCGGAGATTTTTTACTATGAACCTGAATACGTTATCAGCGTATTGGTTCACACATTGGTTATATTCTTTTTCCGTCATAAGCAGGACAGGTTATTGTTTAGTAATAGTAGTACGTTTCAGCGGGCGGGATGTTACAGGGGGGAGGAAAAATTTTAAATTCAAAAGTAAAAAGTAAAAAGTCAATATTGGGAAGCACTGGTTATTATAGTCCCCCTTTCAAAATTAGGATAACTTGTTATCCGCGCCATCCCTGCCATCTGAGGGATTCCCCTATAAAGAAGAGGAGGCTTTATCAGGGCCTCCTCTTTTATAAGTATTTGAATTACAGTTGTTTAATAGTTCGCAGCACTGATGATATTACGTCCCAGTGATTCCAGGATAATAAGATCGCCTTTGGATTTGTCTATGTTACAATCCTCTGTGTTTTCGGTGCACGCTTCTTTAGAAGCTGCTGTTACATTTCTGGTGGCTGAAAACAGGATTAGAGAAGCGCTGGCTACCATAATAACAAGAATCAATCGGATGAAGGTCTTTCTGAACATATCAGTTGCTTTGAGTTATAAGACGAAGGTAGAGCGAAAATGTTACAGGGGTTATAATAAATCCTTAAAATGCGTTTTTTAGCCTGTGAAATGCGGAAACTTGACGGTAAGCCGTTTCAGGAAAGTTGACTAATATAAAAATGATCTTATATGGTATAGTTACATTTTCTATTTTTGGCGGATTAATACCCATTTTCCATGAATGAAAAGTTTGTACAACGTATTGCGGCAGAGGTTGAAGAGATAAAAGCGGCAGGTCTATTTAAGACAGAAAGGATCATTACATCTCCACAGGGAGCGGAAATAACTGTGAATGGTAAAAAGGTGCTTAATTTCTGCGCCAATAATTATTTGGGTTTGTCATCTCATCCAAAGGTGATTGAAGCTGCAAAGAAGTATGTTGACTACAGAGGTTATGGAATGAGCAGCGTTCGCTTCATATGTGGAACGCAGGATATACATAAAGAATTGGAGGCTAAGATCTCTGCATTTCTGGGTACCGAAGATACCATCTTGTATGCTGCAGCTTTTGATGCCAATGGGGGCGTATTTGAGCCACTGTTGGGAGAGTCTGATGCCATCATATCCGATGCCTTGAACCATGCTTCCATTATAGATGGTGTAAGATTGTGTAAGGCACAACGATATCGTTATGAGCATAACAATATGGAAGATTTGGAGCAGAAGCTGATTGAAACAGCTTCACTAAGAAGCAGGATTATTGTTACCGATGGATCCTTCAGTATGGATGGAACTATTGCCCAATTAGATAAGATAGTGGCGCTGGCAGAAAAGCATGATGCCATCATAATGATAGATGAATGCCATAGTAGTGGCTTTCTTGGTAAAACTGGTCGTGGTACACATGAATACAGGGGTGTGATGGGAAAAATTGATATCATTACCGGTACACTTGGTAAAGCATTAGGTGGAGCATCCGGAGGATTCACCAGTGGAAGAAAGGAGATAATCGATATGTTACGTCAGAGATCTCGTCCTTATCTTTTTTCAAATACGCTGGCTCCAAGTATTGTTGGGGCCTCAATAGCTGTATTGGATTTATTAAGTGAAACAACAGAGCTGCGCGATAAACTCGAGTTTAATACCAGGTATTTCCGTACAAAAATGACAGAAGCGGGTTTTGACATCAAGCCAGGCGATCATCCAATTGTACCTATCATGTTATATGATGCTGTAGTGGCGCAAAATTTTGCTGCTCGTCTATTAGAAGAAGGTATTTATGTTATCGGATTCTTTTTCCCTGTAGTAGCCAAAGGCCTTGCGCGGATTCGTGTTCAATTAAGTGCTGCTCATGAAGTGGCACATTTGGATAAGGCAATTGCAGCGTTTACGAAAGTGGGGAAGGAGTTGGGGGTGGTGGGGTGAGTCGGGAGTCGGGAGGAGTCGGGAAGTCCGAAAGTCCGAAAGTCCGAAAGTCCGAAAGTCCGAAAGTCCGAAAGTCCGAAAGTCCGAAAGTCCGAAAGTCCGAAAGTCCGAAAGTCCGAAAGTCCGAAAGTCCGAATAATTTTTGGACTATATAAGTTACGATTTAATTATGGTTTAAATCCAACTAATCAACTGTATTTCTTTCGGACTTCCGGACTTCCCGTCTTTCGGACTTATATTTTTATTCCTGTTAGTAACTACAAACTTGCGATCATCGAAATCTCCACATTCACGTTCTTCGGTAAGCCTTTTACTGCAACAGTTTCTCTGGCGGGGAAATTTCCGGAAAAATATTTTCCATATACTTCATTCACCTGCGTGAAGAGACTCATATCTGTTAAGAAGATGGTTGTTTTTACGGCATTGTTGAAATCCATGCCAGCTGCAGCAAGTACCGCTTTCAGGTTATGCATTACCTGATGTGTTTCGCCAATGATATCAGTTGCTTCTACATTTCCTGTTGATGGATTGATAGCTACTTGTCCTGAGATGAATAGCAGCGAACCTACTTGAACCGCCTGACTGTAAGGCCCGATAGGGGCAGGGGCGGAGGGGGTGTTGATGATTGTTTTTTCCATGGGGCGAAGGTAGGGGAAAGACCGGAAGACCGAAAGACCGAAAGACCGAAAGACCGAAAGACCGAAAGACCGAAAGACCGAAAGACCGAAAGACCGAAAGACCGAAAGACCGAAAGACCGAAAGACCGAAAGACCGAAAGACCGAAAGACCGAATAATTTTTGGCTTTAAAAGCTACGACTTATTTGTGATTTTTTATCCAACTTATCAACTGTATTTCTTCCGGTCTTTCGGACATTCGGTCTTCCGGACTTCAATTTGTATTTCTCCCCGACTGCGATAAATACTTTTTCTTTGTAAAAATTATCAGAATGACAATTGCAGTACTGGCTAATGAAGAACAGAAGAAGGAATGGAATGAAAAGGGGGTTGCTGATGGGGTTGAAGTGTTATGGTGTGGTTCTGTGAGGACATTGGTGGCTACAAGTGCTGATGTTTATGTTGACCTGACTTTTATAAATGACAGGGAAAGGATAGAAAAATATAAGATGAGGGAAGGATTCCCGTTTTTTGTAAATGCAGTTGAAGAGACAGCTGCCGATATTGGACATGGTGTGATAAGAATTAATGCATGGCCAGGTATGCTGAAAAGAGAATTATTGGAGGTGGCCATTGCTGAAACTGATCAGGCAATTGTTGTTGAAGAAGTGATGAAGTTGTTAGGTTGGAAGTATATTATTGTTCCAGATATTCCTGGTATGATAACAGCAAGAGTAATTTGTTCAATCATAAATGAGGCATATTATACATTTGGAGATGGAATAAGCAGTAAGGAGGAAATAGATATTGCAATGAAGTTGGGAACCAATTATCCATTTGGTCCTTTTGAATGGGTTGAATTAATAGGGATAGATAAAATATTTTCTTTGCTAAAGAGGATGAGTATTGAAAATGCCAGATACGATGTTGCAACATCTTTATTGGAAGAGTATAAAAGGAATAGTTAATGGCTTTGATATTACATATTGATACGGCATTAGAGAAAGGTATGATTTCCCTTTCCGATAAGGGTATACTACTAAGAACATTGTATTGCGAAAATCCAAAGGATCAATCCTCATGGTTGGCTCCAGCAATCCAATCAATGATAAAGGATGCTGGGTTTGCCATGAAGGATATAAAAGCAATAGCAGTGGTTGCCGGTCCAGGATCATATACTGGACTAAGAGTTGGTATGGCAACAGCGAAGGGATTGTGTTATGCATTACATATTCCGCTATTGACACAATCAAGTTTGGAGTTATATGCAAGGGGAGCGCAAATTCAATTGTCAGAGAAATGTAAAAAGTTTAATAAGGAAATATTGATTTGTGCTATGATTGATGCCAGACGAATGGAAGTTTTCATGGGAATGTATAATGAGAGAATGGAATCGGTAATGGAGCCTGGTGCAATAATATTGGATGAAAAGTTTTTTGCGGAAAAAGTTGCGGAAAATCATATTGTATTCTGTGGCAATGCAGTAGAGAAGTGGGAGAAAGTATATCAACATACGGATGTGACTTATATACACGAAGGATACACAGCTGATGTGTTCGCTTTATCAAGCTTTAATAAATATCTGCAACACGATTTCACTTTGTTGGCATACGCTGAACCCGTTTATCTAAAGGAAGTATACATTCATCCGCAAAATTGACCAACAACAATTAATAATAGAATTGTTTGCTGCAATCATTGATTTGCTATTATATTTGAATATCAACCTTTCCTAATCTAAATTCAAAAGAACCTGAACTTATTATGAACGTGGCTACCAACTACTCAATGCTATTAAATGCAGATAAAGAAGCCGTTCAGGTCGATTTTGTAAGTCTTAAGAAAGGAGCTATGATTTTGCGTGCGTTGAATCATAAACTACGCCAGCAAATCGTAAAACTGATTGATGAGAAGAAAAAGATTACTGTAACTGAAATTTACATTAATCTTCGACTTGAACAATCAGTGGCTTCACAACACCTGGCCATTCTTCGGAGGGCTGGTATTGTAAGAACGGACCGCGACGGCAAATTCATCTACTATTCAGTAGATGGCAACCGGGTTGCTCAGATCATGAAATGCGTAGATGAGCTGATTGCCTGATTGTTAGAACATAATTATCTGCATTACAAAGCGGAAACCAATGCCAGGTTTCCGCTTTTCTTTTTTATAAATTACCTTTGCCCAAAATTTGACTATGTATATACGCCAACTGTATACAGGCTGTTTAAGTGAAGCTGCCTACTATATTGAAAGCGAGGGAGAAGCAGCTATTGTAGATCCACTTCGTGATATCGATGTTTACCTTCAGCTAGCTGCTGAACGTAAAGCTGTAATTAAATATATTTTTGAAACACATTTCCATGCCGATTTTGTAAGTGGACATCTTGATTTAAGTAAGGCAACCGGGGCTCCGATAATTTACGGACCAGAAACAAAGACACGCTTCAAAGTTCATGTTGCAAAAGATGGTGAGTGTTTCCCATTGGGAAAACTTTCGCTTGAAGTATTGCATACACCTGGACATACAATGGAGTCTTCCTGTTATCTTTTATATGATGAGCAACAAAAAGCCCATGCACTTTTTAGTGGTGATACGCTTTTTGTTGGAGACGTTGGTCGTCCTGATCTTGCACAGAAAGGAGAAATTCTTACTATGGAAGATTTAGCGGGTATGTTATATGATAGTCTGCACAAAAAAATACTGCCATTGCCCGATGATGTTATAATATATCCTGCGCATGGAGCTGGTAGCAGCTGTGGAAAGAATATTGGTACTGAAACGCAAAGTACTATTGGGGAACAGAAGCAAACTAACTATGCATTATTGGCGGAATCAAAAGAGGTTTTTATAAAGTCTGTAACAGATGGCCTTTCGGCACCACCGCAATATTTTCCTATCAATGCACAGATAAATAAGGAAGGATATGATCCTTTACAGGATATTCTTGATAAAGGCTTGAAAGCATTAGAAGTAGCAGACTTCAAGAAATTGATTACTGAAGAGGATGTGATAATTATTGACTCCAGGCCAGCAACTGAATTTGTAAATGGATTTATTCCGGGATCTTTATTCCTTGGATTGGAAGGAAGGTTTGCTGAATGGGCTGGAAGTCTATTGCCATTCAATAAGCCAATTGTGTTGGTGACTCGTAAGGGTGAAGAAAAGGAAACTGTTATACGATTGGCAAGAGTCGGTTTCTCTGATTTTAAAGGATATCTGCAAGGTGGATTTGAAGCCTGGCAGAGTGAAGGCGAGAAAACGGATCTTGTAATTTCAATTGAAGCTGATGAATTAGCAATGGATCTTCCTTTTGACAATAATCTCGTTGTACTGGATGTAAGAAGGGAGACTGAATATGCTGATGGGCATGTTAAAAAAGCAATTAATATACCATTACAGGAAATGACAGATCCTGGCGTATTGGCAGATTTTGATGACAGAATGAATTTGTATGTTCACTGTGCAGGAGGTTATAGAAGTCTGATTGCTGTGTCACTCCTTAAGCGTGAAGGAATACATAATCTCCGGAATATTGAAGGGGGATGGAATAAGATAAAAGAACAGAAGAAGATCGATGTGGTGAAAGAGAACAGTGTACTTAATTAATACTAATTGTTAAAAGCATTAACAAGCATCTCTTGACCGGGATGCTTTTTTTTGTTGGTTATAAAAGAAATTTATGATGTAATCGTGACTTCATAAAGCCTTTTCACCATTCATCCCAATATTGAATTCCTGATGCAACATTTTTGGGTTTACAGGCTCTTTCTCTCAGGCTATTTTGTTAACTGCTAATTGGAATCAGAAACAGGCTCTCCCCAAAAGCTGAAACCGTGTTAGTAAACGACAAAACCTGATAATTGAAAGACTTCCCAAATCTTAATTTATGTGGCAAAGGAATATCTGTTTATTACTGCTTTTTGTTTCTCCATTTTTTTGTATTGCGCAATCGGAAGGTCCCTTAAGATTACCTGCTATAAGGACTCAGCAGAAAATAAAGATAGATGGATTATTGAGTGAGCCTGCATGGAAAGATGCAGCTGTGATGAATAATCTTATCGAGTTCCGTCCGAAAATCGGTGCACCAGAAGATCCAGCCAACCGGACAGAGACCTACCTAATGTATGATGATGAGGGTATTTATTTTGCTGGATATTGCCATGAAAGGAATAAGGATAGCATAATATCCGAGTTGAGGGGAAGGGATGGATTTGGTGCGAATGATTATATAGGGATCATCTTTGATACCTATCATGATAAGATAAATGCATTCGAATATTTTGTAACGCCTCTCAATGAACAATGGGATGCTAAAATGGCCCCGCCACAAGCCAATAGTGATAACAATAATGGAGGAGAGGATTTTACCTGGAATGCGGTTTGGAAAAGCGGGGCTGTAATACATGCAGATGGCTGGAGCTTTGAAATGTTTATTCCTTACAGCGCCATACGATTCGGTCCAAATTCAAAACAGGATTGGGGTTTGAATATTACACGTCGAAGAAGAAGTTCTGAGCAACAATACACGTGGAATCCTATTGACCCCAATAAGAATGGGTTTCTTACGCAGGAAGGTATTTGGACAGGAATCACCAATATCAAACCGCCATTGCGTTTGCAGTTCTCACCTTATTTTTCTGTTTATGCCAATCACTTTCCATCCCAACAAACAGGGCAGAAAAGTTGGACAAGCCAGGTGAATGGAGGAATGGATGTAAAATATGGCATCAACCAGGCATTTACGCTTGATGCCACTCTCATTCCGGATTTCGGCCAAGTGCAAAGCGATAACCAGGTACTTAACCTAACCCCTTTTGAGATTAAGTTCAATGAGAACAGGAGTTTTTTCACCGAAGGCACCGAATTATTCAGCAAAGGGAACCTATTCTATTCGAGAAGGATTGGAGGGACACCGCTTCATTATTATGATGCTTATGATAAAAGAAAAACTGAAGAAGCTGTGGTCCGAAATCCAACAGAATCAAAATTGCTGAATGCGTCAAAGGTTTCGGGGAGAACGCAGAAAGGGCTTGGTATCGGTGTGTTGAATGCCATTACACGTACCCAGTATGCTACCATTGAAAACAGTGCTACTAAAGAACAATATAAAGAAGAAACAGATCCGTTGACCAATTATAATATAGTGGTACTAGACCAGACCCTGAAGCATAATTCAAGTGTATCAATAATCAATACAAATGTATGGAGGAGTGGAAAGGATTATGATGCGAATGTAACAGCAGCCCTTTTTGATTTTAATGACAAGAAGAATAACTGGAACCTGAGTGGTAAGCTTGCCAGAAGTGTTTTGTTTGGAAAAGAAGCTATTGGTAAAAACACAAGTGGTATGAGTCATCAGCTATCGTTTGGAAAAACAAGCGGACGATTGAACTTCAATATTTGGCAGGAAATGACCGACACCCATTACTCCCATAATGATCTGGGCTATTTCACCAATAATAATTTTATAGACCATGGAATGTATGTTGGATACCGATGGACGGAACCGAAAGCCTGGTATAACCGGATATTCCTGAATTTCAACACCAATATCAGTGTATTGTATTCCTCTATCAAGCCAGTGACACAACATTATCAGCGTTCGAATTTCAATTTCAATGTGAATGTGCAGACTAAAAAACTTATTTGGCTTGGAGCCGTCCTTGTTTTTAGTCCATATCAGAATGATTTTTATGAACCCCGCCGGGAAGGATATTTTTTCAGGAGAAATGCCAGTGCAGCCATTGGTACCTGGGTAGAAAGCAATTCCTCTAAGCGATATTCTTTCTATGTTGAGACATTTGTAAGGAAGTTTTTTGATTTTTACAATCTCGTAGGTGTGGATTTTACAATGAACCAGACCTTCAGGATAAATAGTAAATTATCGCTTTCTCATAGGTTGAGCCTAATGCCCAGAGTGAACAGTGTGGGGTATGCGTGGTCTGACAATACGAATATTGTTTTTGGAAGGAGGCAGGTAAAGACAGTTGAGAATATACTTTCATGTAAGTATAATTTCAATAATAAGATGGGTTTAACTTTCAGGGCCAGGCACTATCAGAGTGCGGTGGATAATAAAGAGTTTTTTAACCTTATTCAATCAACCGGAAAATTGGTGTCGAATCCTAATTTCAATGAACCAGTAAACCTCAATGTTAATTTCTTCAATGTAGATATGGTGTATACCTGGCAGTTTGCCCCAGGGAGTTTCCTGAATATAGTATGGAAGGATGCCTCTTTTACTTATCAGAATGTATTGGAGAATGGATATTTCAACAACATAAAGAATACGCTGGATGCTGATCAGAATAACAATATATCAGTAAAAGTGATTTATTTCCTTGATTATATAAGCCTCAAACATCATAGAAAGTCTTAGAGAAGTGGTCCGTATTCTTCTTTCCAGCTGTGTTTCCAGCGACGATGACTCCAAAGGTAGTTAGCAGGCTCTTTTCTTATGCATTTTTCAACATACGACACATATAGTTTGGTTAAGTCGCCTTCATTCCAATCTTTTATAGAGTCGGCAATGAATTCGGTATCTATTCTGTAATGGCCTCTTTTGGTTTTATAAAAGTGAGCAAATACAATAGAACAATCATTCAATCTGGCACTTTTTTCAGGACCTGTTACAAATCCTGTTGGCTTACCAAAAAAGTTTAACCAGTATGCATTTGTTGGTTTTCCAGGGCTTTGATCGGCAACGATTCCCAGTACATGCCTGAGGTCTTTATATTTA
>JBGAQE010000117.1:0-13471 GCA_044220885.1 Chitinophagaceae bacterium | reverse complement strand
ATGCCTTAATATTGAAAGGCGAAAATAACACAAAGCCTCCTAATAAATTGCTATAATAACCGGCTCAGAATTAGTCGTCATCATCTTTACTGGCTGTCAGCTTTACAAATGCGGCTCTTCTTGGTGCAGGGAAAGGGATATTACTACCTTTAAGGCCATGCCAGAGTACAATATTGAATTCGAGGTCGGGTACTGCATCTTCTTTTGCCAGGTTAAAGGCTTCAGAACGGCGTTGCCACTCATTTATGGCTACGTTCTTTTCAGTGATATCAACTATAGATGGCACGGAAACAAACGCTGAAAGGTCTGCAGTGTTTTGAAAGCAGCGCCACATGGGAGTTGCAGCTGCATCATATTGTGTCATTGGTGGCAGACCCAGAATCAATTCCATTGTTCTTAACATGGATGAAGTAGAGTACATAGTGTGGTCTACAAATTTTCTTTTTACAAAGCCACCGGCAACATAAGCTGTAGTACGGTGGGCATCTACATGGTCGGCCCCATTTTGTGCATCATCTTCCACTATGAAAACAGCGCTTTCTTTCCAAACGGAGCTTTTGCTCAAATACTCTACGAACATACCTACTGCCCAATCGTTATCTGCAACGTGAGCATAAGGTGTTGGACGTCCTTTTCTCATTCCTTCTGTGTGATCATTTATCAGTCTTAGAGAATTGAAACGGGGTAATTGTCCTATAGCCAGAAGAGAATCGAAGTCGCGCTTCCATTGGTTTACTCTGGTAGTGTCCCTTACTTTTTCATCCCAGCTAGTGTAATAAGGGCAGAAATGGTTTTCAAGAACCGGGATGTTTGCTTTATAATTATCCGCGAATTCGCCATAGGTGCGATAACTTATATTATTCCTTTTGCAAAGATTCCAGAAGAAGCCACCTTTGTTATTGGCTATTTCTCTGTTTCCTTCGGAATCATAAGTACCGCCGCGACCACCATAGCTGGTAGGCCAGTTTTTTTCAAGGTAGTCGGTTGCATAAGCACCCAGACTCCAGTTATGTCCATCAGCATATACTCCATCAACATAGAAATTGTCGAGCAGCACAAACTCTTCAGCCAGTTTATGTTGATTTGGGGTAATACATTTTTTCCGAAAAGTACCAGGCTGGGATCTCCATTTCCCTGAGGCATGTCACCTAATACCTGATCGTACGTGCGGTTTTCCTTGATGATATAAAACACATATTTGATAGGTGAGGGGCGCCTACTTTCATTGGAATTGGATTGCCTGCTTCACCTTCAGAAATGCTCTCCTTTTCTTTTGTATAAGGAGTATTTGAGTATACTCTTTTTGCATAATCCGCCAATTGCTTTTCATTTGGTTGAGGAATGATACTTAGGGTGCCTTTGAAAAGTCCGCCGATATATTGAACTTCTTTTGGCTTCTTTCTTATCGCGGAATTTGATATTCAACATCTTGTTTTTTCCCGACTGGGTTTGGTCCGTAGGGATTAGCCATGGAGCTGAATCCTTTACCATTTGTTACCCATATATTTTTACCATGCACTTTCACATTTGTTGGATACCAACCTGTAGGTATAAAACCTTTAGAGAGACTGCTTCCGGGATTGGAAACATCAAATACTGCTAAACAGTTATTGTCGGCATTAGCAATATAAAGTGTTTTTTCATCGGCGCTTAAAGCGACAGCGTTTGAAGTGGAGCCTGGAGGAGCTTGGGGAAATAGTGCTGCATCTAATGTTTCGATCACAATTCTTTTTCTGATATTGATTACAGATACCGAGTTGTCATTTGCGTTTGATACATATAACCATTTGCCACTTTTAGAGAGACAAAGTTCATTTGGATTATCGCCTACGGCTATTGAATTGCTGATAGTTTCTTTTTCTGTATCATAGATAATTACTTTGTCGCCACCCCATAATGAAATGTAAAGTTCTTTTTTGTCGGATGAAAGTATGCAGGAATAGGCTTCTGCACCAAGTGCTATTTGTTTCTTAATTTTTTTTGTTGCAAGATTGATGCTAAAGAGTGAGTTGTTGTCTTTTGTTACAACATAGAGAATGTTCTTTTTTGCATCTATACATATTCCGGCGGGTGAAATTTTTGTTGGCCATTTTTTGCCAAGAAGGATACTATCTTTTACTGTAAGTTTATTATTGACTATTGCATACTTGATAATTCGGTTGTCGTTTCCGCCAGATGCGTAGAGGAATTTTTCATCAGAACTGAAAGCAAGTCCATACCAGCTTTTGGCAATAATTTCGGTGTGGAGGATTTTTTCTGTTCTTGTATCGATTAATTGAATTGATTGAACGCTTTGTCCGTTATTGGTAACGGCAGCATATTTCCCGCTAGGTGAGAATATGAGATTGAGAGGGAGATCTCCTAATGGTAATGACCTGCCTGCAGGGGTTAGTTTCCAACCGTTTGGAAGTTGGACTTCTTCCTGCATTATATTTCTTGGGTTTTGGGAAAAGGTAGAGATGGATACTGTTAAAAGTAGGAAGGTAAGAATCGCTTTCATGCTGATAAATTGATGGTTAAAGGTAGGGATTTATGTGAGGGGGATAATATGAATTTAGCATTATGCTTTTGGAGAGGGATTTCACAGATGGTCGCTTCGCGACGAATACAAATGCAGATTTTGGAGAATGCAGGGTTTGTTTTCCCGCGGATATCGGGGATGGCGCGGATGGTAAGCAAGGGTTCTGATATTGACATGTGTTTCGACAATTTTGGTTTTACAATCAACTCTATAAAAGTTTGGATTTTAATATTCGCAGATGGTCGCTTCGCGACGAATACAAATACAGGCTAAGAATACAAAGGAGGGATGAGGAGTAAAGGGTTTAATTTCCCGCGGATATCGGGGATGGCGCGGATGGTAAGCAAGGGTTCTGATATTGACATGTGTTTCGACAATTTTGTTTTCCAATCAACTCTATAAAAGTTTGGATTTTAATATTCGCAGATAGTCGCTTCGCGACTAATACAATTACAGGGTTCAAGGTCTGATATTGAGAATATAAAGGAGGGATGAAGATTTTAGAGAATGCAGGATTTAATTTCCCGCGGATATCGGGGATGGCGCGGATGGAATGGTGAGCTTTTGGAATGCAATAATTACTGTTTCCCAATTTTGACTTTTGACTTTTAACTTTTGACTTTGGAATACAGATTTAGGAGATAAAAGAAGGGGGACGAGAATGCAGGGTTTATTTTCCCGCGGATATCGGGGATGGCGCGGATGGAAGAGGAGCTTTTGGAATGCAATAATTACTGCTTCCCAATTTTGACTTTTGACTTTTAACTTTTGACTTTTTACTTTGCAAAAAGTCTTTCAGCAATTGCGACCGACTCAGGCTTCCCAACATCCACTAATAGATCACCGCTGTGGTCGTAACCCATTATTTTATGTTCGCCACCAAGGTCGAGATAAGTATCGATGATAGAGAATTTTCCTGATTGACGAATGAGGGGGAAAACTTCTGGTTGGAATACTACAACACAACTATAAGCTAATGGGATTAACTCTTTTTCATTTCCAGTCAGTGATTTATCGGCCATTCTTATTTCCCCGGTGCTGCTGTTTTTCCAGCCAACCAGGCGATGGTTATTGTTGAAGAGCAGGTTGCGGGATGTTTTACGGTTAGTGACACCGAAGGAGATGAGCGCTTTTTCTTTCTTATGAAAATCGATTAGTTTGTTTAGGTTTAGATTGGTAAGGATATCTACATTAATAGTTACAAAGGGTTCATTGCCTGATAATAGTTCCTTTGCTTTTAATAGTCCACCGCCAGTTTCCAGGACTATATCAGTTTCATCACTGATTGTGATATTGCTTCCCCAGCCTTTATTATCATTTATTGCAGAAATAATTTGATCGGCGAAATGATGCACATTAACTACTACATCAGTAATGTCATATTGCTGAAGATATTCGATATTCCTCTGTAAAAGAGATTTTCCATTCACCTGAGCTAATGCTTTAGGGTGATGGTCGGTCCATGGTTTGAATCTTGTGCCGAGTCCGGCGGAAAATATCATTGCGCGCAAAACTTACAATTTTTTTAAAGTTTTAAATAGTTCAATAGTTCAATAGGTTCAAGAGGTTCAATAAGTTCGAGAAGTTCAAAAGGGACGTTTGAGTAGGAGGTGGGTTTTGGGTTTAAAGGTTTAGTAGTTTCATGTTTAAGGGTTCCTAAGGGTAGCAATCATTTCTAATATTAATCCTTTAATGTTTAATTGAAAAGTGCCTGCTAAATTCTACTCTTCATCCTAACTTCCCTACTACCCTCCTTACTGACTCTTAAAGAACAATATTCTGCACCAGGGTACTCTTATTTGGATAATCAGTATTAAAGTGCAATCCACGGCTTTCTTTTCTGAACATAGCACATTTAACAATCAGATAGCTGACTGTTATCATATTCCTTAATTCACAAAGTTGTGGTGAAAGGGTAGTGGTTTCGTAGAGGGCTTCAGTTTCCATCCATAAGAGGTCGAGTCTTTTGATGGCTCTTTCAAGACGTACATCGGTGCGAACAATTCCTACATAATCGCTCATTATCTGTTGTACTTCTTTCAGGCTTTGAGTTATGAGGATCATTTCTTTTGGCTGAGTGGTTCCGGCTTCATTCCAGTCGGGTACTTTGATGCCGTTTTGCTCTTGTGTTCCAACGTTCAAAGTGCCGG
This sequence comes from Chitinophagaceae bacterium, assembly GCA_044220885.1. Taxonomy (GTDB): domain Bacteria; phylum Bacteroidota; class Bacteroidia; order Chitinophagales; family Chitinophagaceae; genus Endoryza. The sequence continues at coordinate 8,800 of JBGAQE010000117.1, read as the reverse complement.
ATTTAATTTTTTCCTGTGCATCTAAGAAACAGCGATGAGCAAACACCATTGCTTCAAGTAATGAATTGCTGGCTAAACGATTTGCTCCATGCAGTCCGGTGCTTGCACATTCTCCAGCAGCATATAGATTCTTGATGGAAGTATGTCCCCATTCATCTGTTTGGATACCGCCACAACTATAATGTGCTGCCGGGGCCACAGGAATCATGTGTTTTGCTACATCTATTCCTATTGATTTACACTTCTCATATATATTCGGGAAATGTTCCAGGAAGTTCTTCTGGTCCATATGGCGACAGTCGAGATAAACATGTTCCGTACCTGTAATTTTCATTTCACTGTCTATGGCACGGGCTACAATATCGCGGGGAGCAAGGTCTTTACGTGAATCGTATCTTTCCATGAAAGCTTCTCCGTTCTTGTTTCGAAGAATACCACCATCACCTCTAACCGCTTCTGTTATAAGGAAAGATTGTCCTCTAACGCCGGGCTCGTATAATGCTGTGGGATGAAACTGGATGAACTCCATGTTTTCGATTCTTCCTTTAGCGCGATACACCATAGCAACGCCATCGCCAGTTGCGATAAATGGATTGGTGGTTGATCTGTACACCTGGCCATTCCCTCCAGTAGCAAGTAATGTTATATCTGCCAGTACTTTTTCAATCTGATTGGTCTGGTGATTCAGTACATAGACTCCGTAACAAGTGATATTGGGAGTAGATTTTGTAACCAGATAGCCTAAATGGTGTTGTGTAATGAGATCAACTACGAAGCAATGTTTAATGATTTCAATATTCTTATGGCGATCCACTTCGGCTAAAAGTGCTCTTTCCATTTCTTTGCCTGTGACATCTTTGTGATGGAGGATGCGATATTCGCTATGACCGCCTTCTTTACCGAGTTTATAATCGCCATCTTCTTCTTTGTCAAAACTGGCCCCCCATTCTATTATTTCCCTGATTCTTTCTACTCCTTCTTTCACTACAATTTCTACTACATTCCTATTGCATAGTCCATCACCTGCAATAAGAGTGTCTTCAATATGTTTTTCGAAACTATCATTGTCTGAATCCCAAACGCCGGCAATACCCCCCTGGGCGTATTTAGTGTTTGTTTCATCTGCTAATGTTTTAGTGATGACCAGCACTTTCTTATCGGGAAATGCTTTTGCGGCTTTTAGTGCGTAAGTAAGTCCGGCAATGCCAGAGCCAATTACAAGGAAGTCGGTTTGTTGCATAGTAAATAGATGGCTCAAATTTATGCTTTATTGGCCGATCTCATGCATTTTGTAAGTCCGATTACAATGAAGAGTTGAGCAAGTCCATAAGTTGCCATAATGGCCAATCCGGCATTATTGAAGGGCTGGTAGAACTTGTTTATAGCCAAAAGCGAATCGGATGCTACGAATAAAAAGGCACCAGCTATAACCCACTTGCCAATATTTGTTTGCCAGTTGAATGAATGAGCAGCTACCAATAGCATGCTGGTTAGAACTCCTGCATACACTATCACTGGAATTTTGAGATCTCCCAATGTTGGATATAATAATGCAAACAGGGATCCAGTATAAAGCAATAGCAGAACTACAATAAGGGGATTCCATTTCCGGTTTGGCTGCAGCGCTTTCTTTAGCTGAATAAAAATGACAATATAAAATATGTGTGCTGTAAGAAAGCTAAGTAATCCGAATATGAAAAAATTGGGTTGGGTACTGTCGAAAAGCAGGAAGAGATCACCCATCCACGAAAAGAAAAGAGCTGCCATTAATAACCATTTCCCTTTTGATGATGATAGTTTTTGTGCTGATACGAAAAACAACAATAACAATAACAGGAGTGGCTTTGTATAATATCGGATATCCTGAAAATTCCAGATGATGGCAACCAGTTCAGCAATAAGATCGATGATGAACAGGTATAAAAGCCAAATAGAGTTTTTCGGGTTCAATGGGAATGTGATGAGTTAGAAATGTATTAGTATTTGATAGTATAAGAGAACTTTTCAGGAGTTTCAAACATTTCAAGGTAGTTGTACTTGATAGTTACTGTTTTCTTATCGTCAGAAAGTTTCATCAATGGATTGTCGATAGAAGTTACTGGTCTTGGCAACTGAAGTGTGGTACTATAAAGAATTTCAATGCCTGCTCCTGTAACTTGTTTCATCTGTTCCATTTCTGGTTTGGCCATTAAGGATTCGTAGCGGGCTTTATTCAGTATTTTACTAATGGTGCCGTTCTGCGCAACAACATCAAAGATATTACCCAACTGATCAAGGTCAGGATCTTTTGGTGTATCGGGTTGGTTATTGTCTTGTTGTGCAGCTCCTTTGTCGAATACTTTCTTCATTGCATTTGTGAGTGCTTGCATTCCTCCGGCATTACCAGCTAATAAGGATTGAAGCTGGGAATAATTGTTAAAGGGGAAGTCGGTATCTATCTTAAATATTTTCTCTTTGATATTCATAACCAGATGCATTTTTCCATTGCGCATCAGTTCTTTCTGTTCTTCAGTTATTTCTTTTGCTGAATCGGCGAAACTGCTCATAGATATTACAGTGTCAACAACCCTGTCAAGTCCTTCCTGGTTCATTTCATCTCCCCCGAAACTCTGCATCATTTCAATCATCTGTCCGAGATCCATTTTTGTCATGAAACGTCCACTTCCATTTTCGTTGATGGTTATAGCTTCATTTACTTCATAACAACCGAAGAAGAGAAAACAGAGGGAGAAAACAGTAATAAATTTCCAGGCTTTCATGTTTGGCGCTTTGCGGCAAAAGTATCGGATTTAGTCCACACTCACTTTGTACCACACGTTAAATGTTTCGGAATGACGGGGTTCAAGAACTTTTAATCCCATTCCATTATTAAAACTATCTGGGGCGCTGCTAAGGTTCTCTATAGCAATGCTTTTGCGATGGTCGGGAGTGTAGATTTGCAGATAGGGATAATTGCTGTTTGTATAAAAACTAAGGCTTAGTCCATTTATTGGATTCCGAAGTATGCAGACTGGTTCTTCCGGAGTAACCTGAAGAAGAAAGCAGTTATCCAGAAAACGGTCGCCTAAGACGTTGGAGTTTGTGAATGATGGCTCAAATAAGTGTTTTCCTGTCGGGATAAGTTTTTCGTCAAACTCCAGCATGGCATCGGAAGCCATTTGTAATTCATATTCGTTTATGGTATTGCCCAGACTAAAATAGGGATGCCATCCATCTGCTATAGGAATAGCCTCATCGCTGAGGTTCAGGACAGTAGTTTCTACCTGAAGTACATTGTTTGGCAGGAGAGTGTACATTACTTCGCAGGTATATTCAAATGGATATCCCGGGTCTTCTTTTTTATAGTGATATTTCACTCTAACGGAAGCTTGCTGGTCATCCGAGAACTCATCAGATACCTTAAAGGCTTTGTTGAATAATAAGCCGTGTATAGCGGAGCCATCAAAAAATTTAGTAGCGAATTCGTGCTTTTTTCCGTCCCATTCATATTTCCCTTCAGGAATTCTGCATACGAACGGGGAAAGTTTAGAACTTTTGTAAGAGCGATTAAGGGTGGACTCCACCTCTTGTTCATTTGCATAATGATCAATGATATTTACAGGGCCATTGGGAGTTGCAATGCTAAATCCATGAAGCAGGGCACCATAAGCGGGTAGAATGTCGACTATGGTGTTATTTAGTTGGTCGGTGAGGCGAATAATAGAGAGGCCTTCTTCTTTTATTCTTTGTATCGAAAAATTCATAATAGCGTAATGAACAGGTTTTAAGTATTTTCGATTCTTAATTTTGATACCCCAATTTTATGGTAGCATCAATTGAAAAAGAATTTCAAGAGCGCTTTGGTCGCAAACCTTTGGTGATTGCGGCTCCTGGACGTGTAAACCTTATTGGAGAACATACGGATTATAATAAAGGTTTTGTACTTCCTGGCGCAGTTGATAAACGAATATATGTAGCAATTGCCAAAAATGACAGTTCGGAAGTTACTGTTTTTGCCCGTCAGTTTGCGCAATCGATGTCATTTCCTGTTTCTGCAAAAGAGCCAATGGAGGGATGGATCAATTATCTTATAGGGGTAACATATTATCTTCAGCAAACGGGTACCCAAATAAGTGGGGTAGATGTTCTGATAGACGGAGATATTCCTGTTGGAGCTGGGATGAGCTCATCAGCTGCACTATGTTCAGGATATGGGTTTGCTTTAAATGAATTGTTTGGGCTCGATTTCAGCCGAATGGAACTGGCTGTAATAGGGCAGCAGACAGAGCATAATTTTGCAGGTGTGAAATGTGGTATAATGGATCAATTTGCCAGTCTTCACGGTAAAAAGAATCATGTAATGAAGCTGGACTGCCGGAGTATGGAATATGAGTACATACCATTTGATTTTCCGGGATATAAGATTGTTCTTGTAAATACAATGGTGAGTCATTCGCTTGCTGGCTCGGAATATAATGTTAGAAGGGCGCAATGTGAAGAAGGTGTGGCGCTATTGAAAAAATATTATCCTGAAATACAGTCGTTGAGAGATGTAAGTTATGAGCAACTGACAAGGCATTGGCAGGAATTCAATGCCGTTGTTTACGACCGATGCACCTATATAGTAAATGAGAATCAGCGATTATTGGCAGGATGTGATGCTTTAAGAAATAATGATTTGCCTGGTTTTGGTGAGATGATGTATGCTTCGCACAAAGGATTAAGTAAGCGTTATGGTGTAAGCTGTAAGGAGTTGGATTATCTGGTTGATATTGCAAAAACCGCCCCGGGTATAGCTGGCGCCCGAATGATGGGAGGAGGCTTTGGAGGCTGTACAATAAATATAGTAGAAGAAAAGGCTGTCGATTCTTTTGTCGATTTTATGCAAGAATCATACAAACTTCATTTTTCGGTTATTCCTGATGTGTATGTTATGCAATTGGAGGATGGAGTGAAAGAGTTATAGATTTTACGTTGTAAGTTATACTTTTTGAAGTTCGTAGTTTCCAACTTATAACTTACAACGTACAACCTACAACTTCTCGACCCACGCACTATTCTCTTTCAGCAGTCCGATCAGTTCTTCCACTGCGATAGCGCTATCTACATTTCTTTTCACCACTTCTTTTCCTTTGTAGAGTGTTATTTTTCCCGGGCCGCTTCCAACGTATCCGAAATCGGCATCAGCCATTTCGCCGGGGCCGTTTACTATGCAGCCCATGATAGCGATTTTCACTCCTTTAAGGTGGTTAGTGACAGCTCTTATGCGGGCGGTAGTCTCTTGCAAGTCGAAAAGGGTTCGTCCGCAACTGGGACAGCTTATATATTCCGTTTTGGAAATTCTTGTTCTTGTTGCTTGTAGAATTGAAAAGGCTGTATTGTTCGTGAATTGGAAACTGTCTTTCACTTCGAGATAGGTACGGCCCTGGGCTTTCATGGTTTCCATTTTGGATTTGTTGGTATAGCCAAGACAAATTCCATCTCCAAGTCCCTCTAATAATAAAGCCCCGGTTTCAGTTGCAAAATGAATCAGGTGTTCATCAGGTGTTTTCCAGCTGCTATCAGTAATAAGGATAACGGGATTTTTTATACCTCTTATCCCTAATTCAACAAACATCCTTCTTACCGATTGCATAGCGTTTGAATTGGTGCTACTTAAACAGAGTACGGTGAATGGGTCGTTGAATATCGGATGATCGAATTCGATTCCGCCACCCCATTCGCTAAAGCAATCGAGCATTACGAAATTGAGTGAATCGCTTTTTACTTCCGGATTATATTCCAATAATTCTGAAATAGGGAAGTATTTCGTTTTATCTGTGCAATTGCTCCATGTTTCGGGATATACAATCACTTTTAATGTGCCTGGTAATGCGAAGTCGAGGATTCGGTTTCCTGTAAAAATGAAATCGGCGGCTGCATCCTTGATGGTCCATTTATCTGTGGCTTCATCATAAATGTATCCAACGCTTTCCAATTGTTTTGGTCCAATTTCTTCCATTTGGCTTAGGTCGGCTACTACTACAGGTACCTGCTTTCCTCCAATGATATCGACTTCAAAAGAGTCCCTTCTTTTATATTCAAATGGACTATAGGGTAATTTGCTTGCCGGATATTCTGGTAAGCGGAATGTATCCAGGTCGTATAAACCGTGAGTTGGGAAAGTTCTGAATTCTGTGGAAAAAGCGGAAGGTAGTCCGGGAGTCGGTAAGTCGGGAACTGCTGAAGAAGCTGATCCTGAAATATTGAATGGTACTAAACTATTACCTGTATTTTCTTTCGGACTTCCGGACTTCCCGACTTCCGGACTTGAATTATACCTTTTCACCAAATCTTTACAAACCGGTATTTCAAATTCGGGATCTTCGGTTAAGGATACCCTTATGGTATCGCCGATGCCATCTTCTAAAAGGGTTCCGATACCGATGGCGGATTTGATACGACCATCTTCTCCATCGCCAGCTTCTGTAACTCCGAGGTGAAGTGGGTAGCAGGCATCGAATTCAATCTGCATAGATTGAATGAGAATCCGATAAGCCTGAACCATAACCTGAGGGTTACTGCTTTTCATACTCAGGACTATATTATGGTAGTTTTCGGCACGGGCAATACGAAGGAATTCCATAGCACTTTCTACCATACCCATTGGGGTATCGCCATAGCGGCTCATGATGCGGTCGCTTAATGAACCATGGTTGGTACCGATGCGCATAGCAGTACCGTATTCCTTGCATATTTTAACGAGTGGGGTGAAACGTTCTCTTATGCGATCAATTTCTTCGGCATAATCGGCATCCGAATATTCGATCAGTTCAAATTTTTTCTTATCTACATAGTTGCCTGGGTTGACGCGAACTTTTTCAATAATACGGGCAGCTATTTCTGCGGCATTCGGGGTAAAATGGATATCTGCAACAATCGGAGTGTTGTAGCCTCTTTTCCTTAATTCGTTTTTTATGTTGAGGAGGTTCTCTGCTTCTTTTTTGCTTGGGGCCGTAATGCGGACCAATTCGGCACCGGCTTCAATGCAGCGGATAGATTGTTCAACAGTACCGATGGTGTCCATGGTATCTGTTGTTGTCATGGTTTGAATTCTGATGGGGTTGAAGTTGCCCAGTTTCAGGTCACCTATATTGACTTCGAGGGTTTTGAGTCTTTTATATTCGGTAAGGGATTCGCAATATAACTGCATGATCTTTTGGAGGTTATTTTGGATGAAATGAGACCGGCGGAATGTGAGAGGGGCGGGTCTTGTGCAAAAGTAACAAATCGGGGAGTGAAAAGGTTGGTTGTATTTTACAAGGGGAGATGTCATCTTACCCCCAAGATGTCATCTTGGGGGGTAGGATGGCATCCGTAGTTGTAATTTACCAATCCTTCTCCGGCTGCTTATTCGCCCTTGATCGGTTTTGCTGCATCTTTTTCTGTACTTCCTGCTCTTTTTGGCGCAGGGACTGAAGCCATTGTTCCATCTGCTTCTTATTGGCAGGTGGTGTTTGCTGTTGTTCCTGTTTCTTATCTTTTTTATCCTGCTCGTTCTTCTTTTGAGGCTGCTTTTGGCGCAATTCTTCCAAGGCTTTTTGCAGGTTGAACCGGCTGTCTTCGTCGGTAGGGTCGAGCGATAAAGCCTTTTTATAAGCCGCTATACTTTCCTCCAGCTTTTTTTGACGGGTTAACATCACCCCCTTATTGTAATAGGATTTTTGGAGAAGTGATTTTTCGCTCCCGTTTTTTGTAATGGTTTCAAATCCTTTTTCGGCTTCTTCCGGCTTACCCGTTTTTGAAAGTACTGCTGATAGGTTGTAAAGGGCAGTAAGATTGGAACTGTTGGCTTCGAGCGCTTTCTTATAGTAAGGAATAGCTTCTTCGTATTTACCTTCCTTGTATAACCGATTCCCTTCGGCAAGCAAATCATTTTCCTGTTGCGACATAGCAGCAAGAGAAGCAATGCTGGAAAATAATATGGTTAGCAGGATATTTTTCATGCCATTTTCCATTTTCGTTCGGGCCAGAAGAATTCTATTACAAGTAAAAGTAATGCCACTCCAATAAACCAGAAATAATATGTGTCGTAATCTTTCAATGAGTTATCTGTTATGGAAGATGAACCAATAGTGTCAAGCTGACGACTTACTTTATCGACTGCATCACTCACATTATCCAGTCGCAGGTAAACACCTTTGGTAGCTGAGGCTAATTGCTGCAGTAAGTCTTCATTTAACTTACTGACTACAGGTTGCCCCTGCTTATCTTTTTTATAGGTATCAGTTGCAGGATCTATTATAGTAGAACCTTCAGGAGAGCCAAGGCCAATGCTGTTTATCATTACACCATTTGAGGCTAATGAAGGAGCCAGTTGAAGAGCTTCTGCATCATGATCTTCGCCATCTGTAATAAGAATGATGGATTTGAATTTTCTTTCCTTGCTATTGAAAGCACCATTACCTGTTTTAAGGGCTTCACCGATTACAGTACCCTGTGTTGGAACGTTTTCAGGGGATGCATTTTGAACATATAAGCGGGCAGCACTATGGTCGCTGGTTAGGGGCATTTGCAGATAGGCGTGCCCAGCAAAAACAACTAAGCCGATACGGTCGTCGGGAAGAGCTTCCATCAACTTATAAACAAACTGACGGGCTTTTTCTAATCGGTTAGGTTTGCTATCTTCTGCAAGCATGCTTTTGCTTACATCGAGTGCAATCAGAACATCTACTCCTTTTCTGTTCAGGGAATCGCCTTTGCCTGGTTTTTGGAGGTTGGCAGCAGCAAGAATTATTGCAGATAGTCCGATTGCTAGCAATAGGAATTTAAATAAGAAATT
>JBGAQE010000116.1:0-13618 GCA_044220885.1 Chitinophagaceae bacterium | reverse complement strand
CTTGCACATCAAATGTGTTAACGGGTACCAGTAGGTGCCCGTTTTTTTTTGACTGGGATTGAATACAAATACATTTTACCGGGATGGATTTTATCGAGATGTCATCTCGGGAGATGACATCTGCTGAGGGTTTTCCCATTTTTTTTGGTGTTATCCTCAAATTATACAACTCCAGATTCGCAAAGCCTATGTGTTCGGCTGTTAAACTGGGATTATTTTGATTTGTGTGATTTGCTGGGATTGAATACAAATACTTTATTTCACTGCGTCTCCGCGTCTCTGCGGTGAAAAAAAGTCGGGTTCAAAACTTACAACCCACAACTTAAAACCTACCACTCTCATTATCTTTACACCCATGAAACAAACTCTCACCCTGCTTCTCTCCCTCATAACCCTCACCACTATGGCACAATCAAACAACGCCTATTCTGCTGAAATTGATAAGTGGGTGGAAGGGCGTTATAAAGACCTGAAAGCAGAAGATGGTTGGTTGAATCTCGCCGGACTATTCTGGCTGAATCCAGGTGAGAACAGTTTTGGAAACAATGCTGTTGCAGCTATTGCTGTTACACATCCCAATATGCCCGTGAATGCAGGAACATTTATCCTCAAAGGAAAAGAGGTTGTATGGAAATCTGCTAAAGGTGTATTAGTTACAAAAAACCAGAATACACCCGTAGATAATGAAGTGATCTTTCATAGTGATTCAACAAAGAATCCCACATTACGAATGGGACAATTCTTATTCACTGTAATTAAAAGAGCAGATAAGATCGGTATTCGCTTCCGCGATACAAATAGTGCAGCATTATTAACATTTAAAAAAATTCAAAGATTCCCCACTGATATCTCGTGGAATATCCCTGCTACACTGGAACCATCTTTGGTGAAAACAATAGAGATCACAAATGTATTAGGACAAACCGGACCACAACCCAGTCCTGGTAAGTTGGTGTTTACTGTAAAAGGGGTTACCTATAAATTAGCTGCCATTGATGAAGGAGGAGATGAGCTCTTTGTTATTTTCGGAGATGCTACAAGTGGCAATGAAACCTATCCAGCAGGAAGATTTGTATATGTAAAAAAGCCAGATGCCAATGGAAAAACATTCATTGACTTCAATAAAGCTTTTAATCCGCCTTGTGCCTTTACAGATTTCGCTACCTGCCCATTGCCACCTGCTCAAAACCGATTATCTCTTCCAATAACAGCTGGAGAAAAAACTTTTCATCCTCTCACAACTATTTATTGAAATCGATAGGCTTCATCTTTGGCACCAGCCAATGCATGATGCTCCAAGCGGTTAAATAAGCCAGACCACAAACTATAAAAACAATGAAATAACCGGTCTGTATATGACCTAGCTCTTTGTAGTAGTCAAATAGATAGCCTGCCAGCTTTGATATCAATATTCCTCCAACACCACCTGCCATTCCACCTAAACCCGTTACTGTACCTACAGCCGATTTAGGAAACATATCCGAAACCGTAGTGAAGATATTAGCACTCCAGGCGGCATGTGCAGAAGCCGCGAATCCGATAATCAAAATAGCATACCACATATCGAAGGTGCCCAGCCATTGTGCCGTAACAACCGGTAATGCACAACAGGCATAAATTAACATGGATGTCTTTCTGGCTTTGAAAACAGGCCAGCCTTTCTTAATTAGATTCATTGGCAGCCATCCCCCAAAAATGCTACCCACTGCAGCAATGATATATACCAGGGCTATAGGGAAAGAGATATCATCTTTCGTTAGTCCATATTCTGCTTTCAGAAATTTGGGTAACCAGAAAAGATAGAACCACCAGATACCATCAGTAAGGAATTTCCCCAGCACAAATGCCCATGTTTGGCGGAAACCAAGCATCTGTGCATATCCAATCCGGGGCTCTTTACCTGTTGCAACAACTTTCTCTTGTATCTGGTCACCCGCATTGATATAATCCAACTCCGATTTACTGAGTCTTTTTTGTTTTTGAGGAACCTCATAATATATAAACCAGAATATCAACCATACCAATCCAATAGCTCCAGTAATAAAGAATGCAGAACGCCATCCCCATTCCTTAGCTATAAACGGAACAGTTAGTGGTGCAATGATGGCTCCTATGTTAGCGCCAGAATTGAACAGGCCTGTTGCCAGAGCCCTTTCTTTCTGTGGGAACCATTCGGCTACGACTTTTATGGCTGCGGGAAAATTGCCCGATTCTGTAGCTCCTAATGCACCACGGGCTATGAAGAAACCAGTGGTTGTACGAATCAGCGCATGACCCATGGCCGATACGCTCCAAAGTATCAATGAAAGGGCATAGCCGATTCGCGTTCCTAAATAATCAATGATTCTTCCGGCAAAGAACAGAGCGAATGCATAGGTGAACTGAAAGGCAGCTGTGATATTCGCATAATCAGTCTCAGTCCATTTGAATTCGGGGGTCAGATAATCTTCCACCACAAGCGATATCACCTGACGATCGAGATAATTGATAGTTGTAGCAAAGAAAACCAGGCTGCAGATGGTCCACCGGTATTTCCCTATCGTTTCCTGGTTCATGCTATTCTATTTTTTTATTGATTGAATGAGTGCTATCACTTCTTCCGTAGTCTTTTGGATAGTTACATAATCCTTTGTTTCCATCAGCTTCTTACTTATCAGCTTGCTTCCCATTCCCACCGCACATACACCGGCTTTAAACCAGCCTTCAATATTCTCCCTCGTAGTATCTACTCCTCCGGTTGGCATGAATAATAACTTAGGGAAGATCTCTTTGATGCCGCTTAAAAACTCAGGACCCAATAAATTACCCGGGAAAAGCTTAATGAATTTTATTCCCGCATTCTCCGCAGCAATTATTTCAGTTGGAGTCATACAGCCCGGTGCATAAAAGATATCATTGGCAACAGCATAAGCCGCTACATCTGGTACAAAACCCGGACTCACCAAAAAATCGGCCCCGGCTTCCAGATAATCCTTTGCCTGTTGCATATTCTTGATAGTTCCCACGCCCAACAAAATGCCTGGCATCTGTTCATTCCTAACTGCCACCAGCTTCCTGAAATTACTCAATGCCGCTTCCCCACGATTTGTATATTCAACTGCTTTTACTCCGGCTTTGTAGATAGCCTTCAATACATCCACACTTACTGTTTCATCAGGATTGAAATATAGTGGCAACATGCCCTGAGCAATTATTGCCTCGCTTACCTGCGCTGATTTCATATTTAGATTTTTACTTTAATAACCAGTTTATGAATACCGTCATCTCCAATCATTGGAGCATGTACATCTTCAGGAAAGAAAATCACAAATTGTTTATCGGTCAATTGAAAATACATATCCGGATTTTCATGATACAATTGAACATCCTTATCAGGATTATAACCGCCATTTTCCTTTATGCATTTTTCCCTTGGCTTCCATCCAATAGTCTCTGTACCATGAATGCAAACCTGGATATCTATATGCTGGTTATGACATTCAAACTTTGATACAGAAGCTTCTGCTGTAACACCTTTTTTGTTTGAATAGATAGCCCTTAGTTTATCTCCGTCTATATCAAATTTACCCTCGGTAATCTTTTCCAAATCAGTTTGTGCTATATACTGAAACGCCTTTTCAAATAAAGGATGTACGCTATAGTATTTGGAAGCATTGCTTAAAACGTCAATAATCATAATAGTCTTTTAATTTTTTCTTATCGTTGTACCCTTCCGCTGCCATCTCCTTTCATCAGGTCCTTAACTTCTGAAAGTGTTGCATGATTAAGGTCGCCGGGAATAGTATGTTTTAATGCGGAAGCCGCTACTCCGAATTCAGCCGCCTCGGCCATTGGCATTCCGGTTACCAAACCATAAATGAATCCGCTGGCAAAACTATCACCACTTCCTACGCGGTCTACAATTCTCACTTCATATTCCTTTGTATGATAGAATTCAGTTCCATCATACACAAGGGCGCTCCATCCATTATCACTGGCACTATGACTTTCCCGTAAAGAAGAAGCGATATACTTGAATCCGAATTTCTCTTTCATTTGGCGGAATACATCCTTGAACCCATCGAGGTTCAATTCACCCTTTGTTACATCCGTATCTTTTGCTTTGAAGCCAAGAGACGTATCAGCATCTTCTTCATTCCCTATGCAAACATCTACGTACTGACAAAGACGGGTCATCACTTCCCTCGCCTTTTCCTTACTCCATAATTTCTTACGATAGTTAAGGTCGATACTGGTTGTGATTCCCTTTGAACGGGCTGCTTTCAATGCTGCTTCAGCAACGGCAGCGGCTTTATCGCTTAATGCCGGAGTAATGCCTGTGGTATGAAACCAACTGGCTCCTTCAAATATCTTATCAAAATCAAATTCATTCAGTTCTACTTGCGCAATGGAAGCACCAGCGCGATCATATACCACCTGCGACGCGCGCATAGAGGCACCTGTTTCCAGAAAATAGATACCCAAACGGTCTCCACCTCTAACAATAAACTGTGTGTCTACACCATAACGACGTAAATGGTTGATGGCTGACTGACCAATGGGATTGTTAGGAATCTTGGTAACGAATGTACCATTGAGACCGTAATTACATAAGGCTGCAGCTACATTGGCCTCTCCTCCACCATAAGTAACATCAAATGAATCGGCTTGTACAAACCTTTTGAAATCGGGTGTCGATAATCGAAGCATGATTTCACCGAGTGTAACAACTTTCTTAGACATGAGTTTTTATTTTTCTTCTGAAATTATATGTAGTGTTATTTCAATGTAGGAACAGGTGCTGGATCCATATCGGTATAAACCAGGTTTTCACCTGCCATTCCCCAAATAAATCCATAGTTACTGGTACCACATCCAAAATGGCTGCTCCAAGGCGGGGATATCACCGCTTCTTCATTTGCCATAACTATATGACGGGTTTCCTGTGGCTGTCCCATGAAGTGGAATATCCGATGTTCTGGTTTCAGATCAAAATAGAAATAAACTTCCATCCTTCGTGTGTGCGTATGTGGGGGAATGGAGTTCCAAACAGATCCCTCTGCCAAAACTGTTAACCCCATCACTAGCTGACAACTTCTTATTCCTTCGAGATGAATGTATTTATAAACTGTACGGAGATTGGCTGTTTCACTGCTTCCTAATTGAACGGGTGCCGCTTTTTCTTTTGTACATACTTTGGAAGGATAAGTATGATGGGCTGGCGCTGATAAGAGATAAAAAACCGCAGGGTCTTTTTTTGATGCCGAGGTAAAACTCACATCCTTTGTTCCTTTACCCAGATATAATGCATCCTGCTTTTTAAGGTCGAATTTCTTTCCATCTGCAGTAACAGTGCCATTACCACCAACATTTATAATACCCAGCTCACGTCTCTCTAGAAAATACTCAGCCCTGAGTTCACTTGGATTTGGTAAAACACATTTTTTAGAAACAGGTTTTGCACCACCAATTATCATTCGGTCGTAATGGGTATATACAAGCGTAATCTGATCGTTCTTTATCAGTCCATCCACCAAAAAATGATCCCGCAATTGCTGGGTATTCATGGTGGCGGTTTCAGCCGGACTTTCTGTAAATCGTATTTGCATAATTCAATTAGTTGTTGTGCTGCAAAGCACGTTGTTTATCTGCCCATCCATCCACCATCAACAGTCAGTAGCTCTCCATGAACATAATCTGCCGCTTTGGAAGCCAGATATACTACAGCTCCCTTAAAATCGTCTGGTGTTCCCCAACGATTGGCTGGTATTCGGCTGAGGATTGTTTTACTTCTCTCCTCATCTTTTCTAAGCGCCTCCGTATTATCAGTTTCAATATACCCTGGGGCAATTCCATTTACATTTACTCCCTTCGCTGCCCATTCATTTGCCAATGCCTTTACCAAACTTGCCAATGCACCTTTGCTTGCAGCATAGCCAGGAACATTAATGCCACCTTGAAAACTCAGCAGGGAACAGGTGAAGATTATCTTTCCGCTTCCTCTTTCTATCATATCCTTTCCGAATTCTCTGGCGAGTATGAAAGGTGTGTCAAGGTTTAGTGCTAATACCTTATCCCAATAATCATCTGGGTGCTCAGCAGCGGGTTTTCGCATAATGGTTCCTGCGTTATTGATAAGCATATCAACTACAGGATGTGCCGATTTTACCTTTGCAATGAAATCATATAAGGAATCCCTGTCGGCCAGGTTCGCCTGATAAGCATAGAACTTTCTTCCCAGTGCTGTTACCTGTTTTTCAATATCACTTCCCTTTAATTCCATTGATCCGGATACGCCAATTATGTCGGCACCGGCTTCTGCTAAACCCAGAGCCATACCCTTCCCTATTCCCTTATTACATCCAGTAACAAGAGCCAGTTTACCTTCGAGAGAAAACAGATTTAATACACTCATTATTTATTGTTTTACTCCGGCGGGCGAAGGTTCTATCACATTCTTCCAATTGAAATAATCACGGGCATTATTATAGCATATATCCTCTATTACTTTTGCAATCCATTTGAAATCGGCCGGTAATTCACCATTCTCTATTTCTGTTCCAAATAGATTACAGAGTATTCTTCTGAAATATTCGTGGCGGGGATATGATAAAAAGCTCCTGCTATCTGTTAACATTCCAACAAAGCGACTCAAAATGCCCATATTGCTCAATACGTTCAGCTGGTCGGTCATTCCATCTTTCTGATCCAGGAACCACCAGGCACTTCCCCATTGTACTTTCCCAGCAATAGAGCCATCGTTGAAATTGCCCGCCAGTGTTGCCATCACTTCATTATCGGCAGGATTAAGATTATAGATGATGGTTTTGGTAAGCTTATCATCTTTATCAAGCCTGTTCAGGAATTTTGCCAATGATCTTGCTTGTGAAAAATCACCGATGCTATCCCAGCCGGTATCGGGACCCAACTGGTTCATCCTTCTTTCATTTACATTTCTCAATGCGCCAAGATGATATTGTTGCACCCAACCCCTTTCCCAATCCCACTCTGCAAAAACAACCAGCATGGCCGATTTGAATTGAAGGATTTCATCATGGTTTAGTTCTTTTCCAGAACGTATCTTTTCAAAAATCGCTTTGATTTCTTTTTCTGTAAAGTCTTCTGCATATATCTGCTCTAATCCATGATCAGATACGGAAGCCCCCATTGAAGCAAAATAATCGTGACGCTTTTTTAATGCATCGAGATAAGAATCGTATCCCGTAATAGTGCTATTTGCTGCTTTTTCCAACTGGTTAACATACGCATTGAACTCAGCAGCGCTATCAACTTTCATTGCCTTGTCGGGACGAAATGCAGGCAACACTTTTATTCCCCACTGATCTTGCTTTATTGTTTGATGATGTTCAAGTGAATCGATTGGATCGTCGGTAGTACAAATCAGTTTCACATTCATTTTCTCCAATAAACCTCTGGGGCTAAACTCCGGTTCCTGTAGTTTGCTGGAACTCTCCTGATAAATGGTATGTGCTGATTGTGAGTTAAGAAGACTATTGATATCAAAATAGCGACGTAATTCGAGATGAGTCCAATGATACAAAGGATTCCGTAATGTATATGGGACCGTTGAAGCCCACTGTTCAAACTTTTCCCAATCGGTAGCGTCACCTGTGCAATATTTCTCGGCAACGCCATTGGTGCGCATGGCTCTCCATTTATAATGGTCGCCGTATAACCAGGCCTGTGTTATGTTTTCAAACTGGAAGCCATTTGTCAGCTGTACGGGAGGCAGATGGTTGTGATAGTCTATGATTGGCATCGATGCGGCATGCTCATGATAAAGTCTTTCTGCCGTCTTATTCTGCAATAGAAAATTCTCGTCAAGGAATTTTGCTCCTCCGTCTGTTAACGGAGAAAAGAAAAACCGCTTTGTAAAATCAATAGCCATCTTTTATATGCTAAGAATTGAATAATCATAGACTCACCCCCCGCTTCCATGGAATAAAATCATCCTGGTTCAACAACACCGCTTTGGGAATCACTTCCCCACTTGCCGCTTTTATACAATATTCTAAAATGCTTTCCCCCATCTCCTCAATTGTTTTCACTCCTTCTACTATGGGACCGCAATCAATATCAATAATGTCACCCATTCTTCTTGTAAGAGCACTGTTTGTCGATACTTTAATAGTAGGACAAACAGGATTACCTGTTGGTGTACCAAGTCCGGTGGTGAAAAGAATCAAGGTAGCACCACTTGCTGCTTTACCGGTTGTTGCTTCCACATCATTACCAGGAGTACATACCAGGTTTAATCCTTTCTTTTCAACTCTCTCGGTATAATCGAGACAATCTACAACCGGAGATGTTCCTCCTTTCTTTGCTGCACCGGCACTTTTTATAGCGTCAGTAATCAATCCATCTTTTATATTTCCGGGGGAAGGATTCATATGAAACCCTGACCCCACTTTTTCTGCTTGTTCACTATAAGTCTGCATCAGACCTATGAATTTTTCAGCGGTCTCCTTATTTACTGATCTGTCTATCAGTTCCTGTTCTGCGCCACACAATTCTGGGAATTCAGCTAAAAGAATCTGTCCTCCCAATGCTACTACCAGATCTGAACAATAACCAACAGCAGGGTTTGCCGATATACCACTGAATCCATCGCTGCCACCGCATTTAACTCCTATGCAAAGTTTATCGAGCGATGCTGGCTGTCTTTCAAACTTGTTTATTTCAGCTAATCCTGCAAATGTTTTACGGATAGCTTCTGCAATCAACTGCTCTTCACTTTGCGATTGTTGCTGCTCAAAAACATAGAGTGGTTTATCAAAGTCCGGATTTCTCTCTTTCAGTTCTTTGATAAAATCCTGCACCTGCAAATTCTGACAACCCAGGCTCATGACAGTTATGCCACCCACGTTGGGATGATCAGCATATGCTGCTAAAAGTTTTCCAAGAATACCAGCATCCTGACGGGTACCACCGCATCCACCCTGATGGTTCAGGAATTTTATTCCATCCACATTCTTAAATGGCCGGTTAGCAACCATCGCTGTTGCTGTCAAATCTATATTAGAAAGATCTTCTCCTTTGTTATAAGCTTCCAGCAATTGCCGGGTATACGTCTTATACTTTGCAGTAACCGCATAGCCTAGCTCGTTATGCATGGCTTCCCTAATCACATCCAGGTTACGGTTCTCACAGAAAACGGTTGGAATAAACAACCAGTAATTTGCGGTTCCCACCCTTCCATCTTTACGGTGATATCCGTTGAATGTGCGGCCAGCAAATTTTGAAACATCCGGCGCCGACCATTCTGGTTTTATACCCCGAAAAGCATACGACTGTGTAGCGTGAGCAATATTTTCTGTTGTCATTCGCGAACCAGCAGCAATGTCTTTTTGTGCTGTTCCTACCAACACACCATACATTATCACTTCATCACCCTTCTTCATATCATGCTCAAAGAACTTATGTTTTGCACCTATATCGTCTTTCAATAAGTAATCAGCTCCATTAAATGTTATTGTTTCACCCTTTGTCAAATTGGCAAGGGCAACAATTACATTATCTCCGGGATGCACTTTTAGTACCCGTTGTTTCATACAATTCGTTTGTTTTGGGGTCAATTAAATGCTGCTCGAGGGTTTTGAGCACTCCAAGCTGCAGTATTTCCTGCAATTTAATGCTTACAGCACTCACGAAACCCGGCAGTATTGATAAATTAAGACCCCAAACAAATTCGTCTTTCAATATGTTCTCTACTATTGCCTCTAAATCTGACCCATTCCACATTTTGGAATACCAGGCAGCCTGATCATCCTGTATTGGGTATTTCACCCCATTCCACTCCCCGTAATATTTGCCATCTTCTCCCTTATTACACCTCATAAACAGAATATGAGCCGCAAAACCAAGACTCATCAAAGGCCCGGACTTACCTGAACTTTGATTATATTTTACGATGAGGGGAACATTCCTCATTTTCATTTTGGAACTATACTGAAGACAGATACTCAACCATTGGTGCTCAAGAAAAGGGTTACGGAAACGATCCAGCACACTTGCAGCAAAGTCATCTGCAGCGGCTTTTGTTATCTGCTCATCCAGAACCGCCTGACCTATTTCACTATACATCAGTTTGCTGATATAAGAAGAAAAGAGCTCGTTCCCCATCGCTTCTTTAACCGTTTTAAACCCGGCTAAATGTGCCAGTCCACAACTGAAAGTATGTGAACCATTGAGCAATCGCAGTTTCAGTTCCCTGAAAACATGAATATCAGGCGCCAATACCATTCCTTTAACCACTGTGCTGAACGAAAGCGTTTCTCTTACCTTTTCTTCACTGGTTTCTATAGCCCAGAGTCGATACACTTCACTCATTATCATCAACTCATCGGTATATCCGGCACTCTCTTCAAGCTTTTGTTGTTCAGTTGCAGGAAGTTTACCTGGCACTATGCAATCAACTAATGAATTGCAGAAATAGTTACAGTTCTCCAGCCAATCCATAAACCCGCTTTCAAGTCCGTGTTGATGCGCCAGTTCCATAACTATCGATTCCAGCTTATCTCCATTATCGGGTATCAATTCGGTAGGAATGATGACCATTCCCCTTGCTGTATCTCCTTTAAAAACCTTAAACCGTTGGTATAAGAAAGCCAGGAGTTTTCCAGGAAATGATTCCGGTGGTAGTGCATGGATATTATCCTTCACCAGCGTAATTCCTACTTCTGTAGTGTTTGATATTATAACACTCATTTCAGGATTTGCTGCACATTGCATCACCGCTTCCCAATCGTTTCTTGCAGAAATCACCCTGCTTATAGAGGCATTGATATTGTTTTCAGCTATTTTCTTCCCTTCAGAAATGCCTCTGATGCAAAGTGTGTACAAACTATCCTGCTCATCGAAAGCATCAGCTCCACGCGACTCGGTTGATTTCACAACAACAATCCTTCCATTGAAAATTCCCTTCTTATTGGCTTTGTCAATAAAATAATCCGGCAGCCCTCTAAGCAAAACACCTGTTCCGAACTGCAACACCTTTTCAGGCAATTCAAATACACCAGCAGGCGGTATCTCTACCACTTCTTTATTGATGCTTTCAAGTATATCTTTTTGTAACCGCATGCGGCTGTTTTTTATTCTTTTTTTATTTCTCTTCGGGTCTCCATTTATCTCCAAAAACCCATTGTACCGAAATCTTATCAGCAAGTTCTTTGCTGATATTGTCGGCATACCATTTATAATCGCCCGCCTTCCTGTGACAATTATAATAATACACCCTATGTCCCCACTGAATTACATTATTAGTCGGAACCCTGTAAATAGCACTATCACGCATATTATCTGCAAACAAGCAATTCACCAGATAAAACTGGGCATCCCGATGATAGCGCCCTAATAAGAAATTATCATACCCCCTGAACCTGCAGTTTACCAATACGGTTTTTGAATCTTCGTAACGTGATCCATCATGCCATATGGCTGCTGTTCCTCCAAATGCAACAAACTCGCAATTCTCTGCCCATGCCCAGCCGCGAGGACAATAGAAATCAACCCCACCTTCCATCAAACAATCCTTAAAGTACCAACAACCGGTTTCTACTTCCCATGGACTAACCGTATCGCCTGCCAATGCACGGAAATGACAGTTGATCGCTTTCAATCTTGTAGCTGCAATGGTCCGCAGGGCCATCTGGTGGCCGGTTTTTGTTATCTTCTTTTGTTTGTTTACAGTATCTAATGGGCAGGCAATTACTTTATCAGCTACCCAATCAAAACCATAACTATTGGTAACTGTAAGGTTCTTAAGTGTAATATCGTTAGCCCTCACATTCATGGTGGCTACGCCCCAATCATCGTTATGAATGCAACGCCATTGGTCGCGGGCAATAGCTGCAGTTATAATAGTGGCCTCACGATCCTGTCCCTCAAAAATGATATTCGATTTCTCTATATATAATTTCTCCCTGTAAATTCCTTTCTTGATATAAATGATTCGAGGTGTTGCTGAGCTGTCTGATAAACTGTTGATAGCTCCCTGGATAGTTTTATAATCCCCCTTGCCAGAAGGATCAACAATTATTTTCCGCTGCGCTCTAAGCGAAACAACAGAAAACAACAAAAAGACAAAACAAACTATTCGGGTTATCATTTTTTACATTTTACTTTTGACTTTTGACTTTTAAAAGCCACTTCACCAACTCTTCTGCAGCCAAATAATTCTGATACTCCTGCGGAATCTTCCTTCCATCAACATATTCATTATAAAACCAGGGATCGCCAACGGCAAATACCCAACCCTTACCAACCTGAGAAACGCTCATCAGTACTTCCCCGTTTTCAGAATACACAGAATATGCTGGTGCTGTTATTGTTTGAGTACACAACTGCTTTATAAAAACCTTCCTTGTTTTCTTGAAAATAGGATGTCCTGCAGGAATCATTAATGCGCCCTGTTCATATTGGTTATTGATCACATCATGACGCATATTCTCGTTCCAGTGTATTCCAAATTTCTTTGCTAATTCATTATATCGGATAAACTCAACATTATTGCTATCGTTCGCCATCATTACAAGCGTTCCTCCACTCTTTACATATTGATAGATGGCTTCTGAATGAGCAGGTTCAATATAGTTCGGAGACTTATTTTCTTTCGGCCAATCAGGATCTACCAGGAAATAAACCGATACGCCTGTAAGGTTTTTTGCTGTTGGTGCTTCATCTAATACACTGGTAACAGCTCCGTACTTATTTACGATATGATTCAGGAAAGAATAGCCTCCATTGTCTTTCTCGCACCACTTATAATGGAAAACAATTCGTTTTCCGAATGCATCTACTTTTGTTTCCCGGTTAAAGTAATTATCAAGAACCACTTGCTTCCCTTTTGCATAAGACAATGTGGGCAATAATTCCATTTCTGTAGCGGCTAATAAAAAAGCACCGATTCCCTTTGCATCATCCCTTATCACCGGTTCACTCATATAATATTCAAAACTTCCGTCTCTGTAAGGTTTCCCTCCAAGTCCGCTTACCTTTACAGTACCATCCAAATGTGTTACCCCAGATTCTGTCTTGATAAATTTTTTAACAATACCGTCGTATCCCTTTTTTGCAATTGTAATTTTGGAAGAAGGAAGATAGCCTTTACGAACTCCTTTCGCAATAGCGTAAACAAACTGACTGGAAGCACTGGCTTCAAAATAATTTTTCTCTTTCCCGGGACCAGAATAATGAAGTATATCTTTCCATAATCCCGTAGTGGCATCCTGTTCTTTAGCTATCGCATCTACTAAACGGTTTAGGATTCCAATTAACTCTTTTCTTCCGGGATGGTACTGAGGAAAATAATCTAACACATCAACTAATGCATTGGCGTACCAACCCATGGCTCTTGCCCAGAACAAAGGGGAACATCCTGTTTGTTTGTTTGCCCAAGCCTGCTCTTTTGTTTCATCCCACGCATGATAAAGCAACCCTGTTTTTATATCCCTGGCATGTTTTTCTATCAATACAAACTGACGGGCAATATCATTTAAACTGTTGTCTTCTCCTGAAAGCAAAGCAAATTCAGCATAGAAAGGTTGACCCATATATAAACCATCCAACCATACTTGACCGGGATATATCTTCTTATGCCAAAAACTTCCTTCTTTAGTAC
>JBGAQE010000115.1:0-14949 GCA_044220885.1 Chitinophagaceae bacterium | reverse complement strand
TTTGCGTTACACCTGTAAGTGTGATAGATGAAGCGGTTTATCTTTCCATGTTGCCGAATGTAATTCTGTGTTCTTTTGGCGATATGCTTCGTGTGCCCGGATCAAAGAAGAGTCTGTTAGAAGCCAAAGCAGAAGGGGCTGATGTACGAATATTATATTCACCATTAGAAGCTGTTCAGTTAGCAAAAGCAAATCCTGATAAGCAAGTGGTGTTTTTTGCTGTTGGATTTGAAACAACAGCTCCTGCCAATGCATTGAGTGTGGTTCATGCGCATCAGTTGGGAATTACTAATTACAGCATATTAGCATCGCATGTTTTGGTCCCTCCAGCCATGGAAGCCATATTGGGAGATAAGGATAATAAGATAGATGCATTTTTAGCAGCAGGACATGTTTGCACTATCATGGGCATGGATGAGTACGACCCTATCGCAGAAAAATATCAAACACCGATTGTTGTCACTGGCTTCGAACCTGTTGATTTGTTGCAAGGGATCCTGATGGCCATTCAGCAATTGGAAAAAGGAATTTACAAAGTAGAGAACCAATATGCCCGCACGGTACAACGTGAAGGCAATAAGATGGCCCAGGATACTATTCATGAAGTATTCGATACAGGAGATCGAGTTTGGAGAGGAATTGGAACCATTCCTGATAGTGGTTATGAAGTAAACGACAAGTACAAGAATTATAATGCAAGGGTTAAATTCGTGATAGATATTCCTTTTGCAGAAGAAAACAAGGAATGCATCAGTGGAGAGATCATGAAGGGTTTGAAAAAACCGATGCAATGTCCCAATTTTGGTACTTTGTGTAAGCCAGAACATCCTTTAGGTGCTCCAATGGTGAGCAGCGAAGGAGCCTGTGCAGCTTATTATCATTATTCATTTATCCAGGAACTGGAAGGAAATATAGTTTAGTATGAAGTTGGAATGCCCGATGCCGAAGTTTGATTTTGATGTAATCACCATGGGACATGGTGGTGGAGGCCTGCTTACGCATCGCTTATTGGAAACGGGTGTATTCGATATTCTGAAGAATGACTATCTCAACCAGCAACATGATGGCGCTACACTGGAACTGAATGGGAAAGTGGCTTTCAGTACAGATAGCTATGTTATTACACCGGCTTTCTTCCCCGGAGGAAATATAGGAGACCTGGCTATCAATGGAACAGTGAATGATCTGGCCATGTGCGGTGCCAAACCAAAATTCCTCTCTTTAGGATTCATCATTGAAGAAGGATTGCGGATGGATGAATTCTGGCAGATCTTGGTAAGCATAAAAGAAGCGGCCCTGAAAGCGGATATAAAGATTGTTACTGGTGACACCAAAGTAGTAGAGAAAGGTAAGGGCGACAAGATATTCATCAATACATCGGGTATCGGTGAAATACATCCGAAAGCGGCTATACATCATAACAGGATTGAAGCGGGTGATGTGATTATATTAAGTGGTCCTTTGGCTGCTCATGGCATGGCTATCATGAGCGTTCGTGAAGGATTGGAATTCGATTCCACTATAGAAACAGATTCTGCTCCTCTTAATCATACCATACTTGCTTTGATCGATAGATTCGGAACAGATATCAAATTCCTGAGGGATCCAACAAGGGGTGGACTGGCTTCGGTATTAAATGAAATTGCTGGCCTCACCAATCTTGGTTATCTGATTCAGCAAAAAGCATTGATTGTTGCTCCGCAAGTGGAAGGCGCCTGTGAAATGTTGGGACTTGACCCATTGTATGTGGCCAACGAAGGAATATTTGTTGCAGTAGTGAAAGAACACATTGCAGAAGCCTTTCTTCAGCAATTACGCGCCGATGAAAATGGGCCGCAGGCAGCCATCATCGGAAAAGTAACTACGGAAACACCCGGAAAAGTATTACTACAAAGTGCATCGGAGGAAAACGCGTAGTGAACTATATGACCGGCGAACAATTACCTCGCATTTGCTGATTTCTTTTTCTTCAATATAGGTCCTAACACTTCAATCTTCCCATCTATATCGTGAGAATAGGTAAGTCCTAATATCTGGCAAACCAGCGGATATACATTCACATTTTCAAATGAAGGAATCCGTTGTTTCTTTTTGAAGGCTGGCCCCCAGGCCAAGAAGGTGGCATGCATTTCTTTTATATCCGGATCAAATCCATGTGCTCCCGGAGATATTCTTCTGTTACCAGAACTAATCACTTTTGGGAAATGGGGAACAACAAAATGTCTCCTATCCTATTATACTTATCATCGCTTGTTGAATAATGCCATTTTGCTGGAATATCTGCTTTCTTATAAACATCATAATCCACCGCATCTTTTTCAATGTTTGATACATGTCTTCAATATCCTTTTTATCCTTTGCGTAGATATGAAGACTGGTGCCTCCTCCCCTTGCTATAAACCGACTGGTATCCACTTATGCAGCTACATCCATTCTGAAAACTGTATCTACTGCTGCCATACCATGATCGGCAAGGAAAATGAAATTCACTGGAAGTCCGGTTTTACTAACCGCTGCATTTAATTTCCCTATAGATTCATCTATAAACTTTACAGCTTCCCTTGTTTGGTTTGCACCGGGTCCATAATTGTGGCCAGCATGATCTGCATTGCTCATATAGAACATGATCAGGTGCGGACGTTCTGCCTCAGGCAATTCCAACCAATTCACTACCGTGGCAATACGACGATCGATATCGATATTATCAGCAAACTTATACCAATAGGTAGCGTATGTATTTTCAATCGGTGCTTCTGTTCCCACAAAATGATAAGAAGCACTTAATAATCCTTGTTGTTCTGCCAACACCCACAATGGAATACCATGGTACCAGCTACCATCTTCTACAGCTTTCCGGTCGCCCATATTATAGGTAGCATTTCTTTCTCTGTCGAAGTATTGGTTATACACCAATCCGTGATGAGAGGGATACATTCCGGTAGCGATAGTATAATGATTCGGGAAAGTAACACTTGGGTAAGAAGGAATCATGCTTTCTGCGCGAACGCCTTTCTTACTTAGTTTCATCAGGTTCTCTGCGTTGTAGATATCCTTATAATCGTATCGGAAGCCATCGGCGGAGATAACGATAACGTAGGGTTTGAATTCCTGTGCGAAAGTGTTGCGGCGGCCTTTTACGATTTGTTGGGTGGTGTCTACATTTTGGGCATTTACACCAAGCGAAATAAATAGAAGAATGAAAAGTATCTTACCCATTGGATGCAATTTGGATAAAGATAGTTTTTTGGAGGATAACCGGGAAGGGTTTCTTAAAAGTTTAAAGTTTCTTAGGTGTTTCAGCATGATTACTTAATATCAGTTTTATGCTTTAGTTTTTTTTCACCGCAGAGAACAAGAGAAACAAGAGGTTTCGCAGAGTCGTTCTAAGCCTCTAATTAAACTCTAAAAATAACTCTGCGCAAACTCTCGTTTCTCTTGTTCTCTGCGGTGAAAAAAAACTTACACTTTAATACTGTAATTAATTAATTAAGGTGTAACACTTCAACCTTTGGAACCTCTTGAACCACTTGAACTTCTTGAACTCTTATTTAAAGCTCGTCCGCATTTTAGTGAGCATCCCCGCCCCTGAATTAGTCCCCGTGATGATGATTCTACGGATAGTAAACAACGGATCTTTCTCATCGCGTTTAGCATATAATTGGAAAGCTGCAATCATGCCACGTTTTTTCAATTCAGGGATAGCTTCTGGGTTCCAGAGACCGAATGGATAGGCAAAGAAGTTTATCTTTTTCCCTGTGATGGTCTCTAATTGTTTTGTTGGTTTTT
Organism: Chitinophagaceae bacterium; assembly: GCA_044220885.1. Taxonomy (GTDB): domain Bacteria; phylum Bacteroidota; class Bacteroidia; order Chitinophagales; family Chitinophagaceae; genus Endoryza. Next base: position 11,163 of record JBGAQE010000115.1, on the reverse strand, counting down.
CGATTTGAGTAGCCCAATCATCCCCCGCATATTTCTTTACATTATGATGATCCCATGTATGAGAGCCGATAGCATGGCCTTCATCACTCAATTGCTGTATCTGCTCCTTACTCATATATCTAGGGCGACCAATAGAAACTGTCATGATAAAAAACACGCCCTTATAACCATGCTTCTTCATTTCAGGAGCCGCAACAGTGAACTGCTCCAGATCGGTATCATCGAATGTAAGCATCACTGGTTTTGATGGCAATGGACTTCCATAAGCGAGATAATTATACAATTCTTCCGGAAGAACAGTATGATAACCACTATCAGCCAAGGCTTTCATCTGCTCAGCAAAAACCGAAGGAGGCACTATATAATCTTTCGCAACTTTGGAATCAGTAGGTTTATAATCACGGATCTGATGATAACAAAGGATGGGTATCTCAGGACGGGCGAGAATTGTGGCAGCATCTGCAATGGGCCCTGTTTTTGTAACTGTGGTTGTTTTAGTAGTATCCGTAGACTTAGCAGGTTCTGCCGGTTTCTTTGGATCCTGTTGTCCGCCGCATGCACTCAAAATAAAAAAAGAAAGAAGAAAGGTTTTGCTGAAATAACCTGCCATTTGTTTCATGAAGAAAGGATAAGATAATACTGAAAAGGGTAATGATCGCATAAAAAAATCCCGATCCTTTTAGAGGAGCGGGACTACAAAATTCATTAAAAAATACTTAACAGGCAAAACGTTGTTTCACCAGATTATTTCCTTTTAAAAGTGTCAATACATATTGGCCTTTATTCAGCCCTTGCAAGGGCATTTCCAATTTGTTTTCGCCTGTTTCCAATTGAACAAATCGTTTGTGTACGAGGTCACCATCATCAGTAGAAATGGAAACCATAAATACACCCCGATGAATCAATCGGATATTGGCTAATATCTTTTCTTTTAGAACCTCAACCTTGTCTACGGAGATTTCCTGAAATGCAAAATGTTTCATAGTAATAGATTAATCTGAACCTTGGATGTAGTAAAAACGCTACATATTTGCACTTATTATTTGACATTCATCAAATATTTAATAAAAACAAATATGTAAACAATACATAATATCGCAAAAAGCTATGATTTCAAGCGATATGGAGAATATTCAATATTTTAGGGAATACTAGCTACAACCAAAACAATTAGAAATCCGAAAAAAAGAAGCATGAAAAAATTGATCTCATTAGCCAACGGGTTACTTCTATTTTCTGGCGTTTTCGCCCAGGCAAGCGTATCCCAAACTAGAGAAAAGCAATCAAAAGCCCTTCTGCCAAAAGTTATCGAATGGCGCCGTCACATACACCAGAATCCGGAATTGGGTAACAGGGAATTCAAGACAATGGAATATATAGTAGCCCATTGTAAGAAACTGGGACTTGAAGTGCAGCAAAATGTAGGAAAGACTGGAGTGGTTGCCATCTTACGTGGTGGTAAACCAGGTCCTGTTGTAGCCCTTCGCGCCGATATGGATGGCTTGCCAGTAAAAGAACGTGTAGAACTTCCTTTCAAATCAACAGTTGTAGCTGAGTATAATGGACAACAGCAACCTGTAATGCATGCCTGCGGACATGATACCCATGTAGCCATGTTGATGGGTACGGCAGAGTTGTTAGCTGGAATGAAAAAAGATGTTCCCGGTATCGTGAAATTCATCTTCCAACCCGCAGAGGAAGGTCCTCCCGGTAATGAAGAAGGTGGTGCTCCTTTAATGATAAAAGAAGGTGCTTTAGACAATCCTAAAGTAGATGCCATCTTCGGTATACATATCAATGCACAAACAGAAGTAGGAAAGATCAAGTACAAATCAGGTGCTACAATGGCCAGCAGCGACTGGTTCACCATCAAAGTGAAAGGTCGTCAGGCGCATGGTTCACAACCATGGAGTGGTATCGACCCTATCGTTGTATCTGCACAAATCATCCAGGGTTTACAGACCATCGTAAGTCGCCAGGAAAATATCACAAAAGCCCCGGTAGTAATTACGGTAGGCAAAATCAATAGCGGTGTTCGCGCCAACATTCTCCCCGAAGAAACTATGATGGAAGGAACCATCCGCACCCTGGATCCAGCGATGCAAAAAGAAGTTCACGAAAAGATAAGACTAACGGCCACCCGTATTGCAGAAGCATCTGGTGCCACTGCAGAAGTGATGATCGATACCAAAACCCTCGTTACCTTCAATAATGAAGAACTTGTAAAGATGATGACCCCTTCTTTAGAAACAGCTGCCGGCAAAGACAATGTTGCCAGCACTGAATGGACTACCGGCGCTGAAGATTTCTCTTACTTCTCCGACGTAGTTCCCGGCTTCTTCTTCTTCCTCGGCGGCATGCCCAAAGGACAAGATCCAAAAACAACTCCCTCCCATCATACTCCCGACTTCTTCATTGATGATAGCCAGTTGGATGTTGGGGTGAAAGCGTTTTGTAATTTGGTGTTTGATTATGCGAAGCTGAAACCCACTAGTGGAAGTGGTGAGAGTAATAAGAAGAAAGGGTTTTAGTTCGCAATTTGGGAATTTGAAAATTTGAAAATTTGAAAATCTGGTTACGGTCAGCAAAACTTGTTTCTTAGACTTCAGAATTGTAGAATTATTAATTAGTAAAAATTCTACAATTCTGAAATAAAAATCTGAAAGATTTAATAAAACTATTACCTAAAGATTTTCAAATTTTCAAATTCCCAAATTTTCAAATTATCTAATCATCTAATTTTCAAATTTCTTCTTCCCGCCCCCCAAATAAAACCCCGCACTCACCCCCAAATAACTATTCTTCGTCCTCCCGCTCTTACCCACGAAATTGTATTCTACTGAGAAGTGGATATGATAGGCTTCAAGTCCTGCGCGGGTCATTACACCGAATTTACTGCCACCTTTGGTTTCAGTGGGGTCTGTGTTAGCACCTGCATCGCCTTTAAAGGAAGCTGTCTGATACCAGTAAACACCTGTGCCTATTCCTGCAAAGGGTCGTATTTCCTGAGTGAGGAAATAATAATCTGTTGTAAATAATGCAGAGCCCATGGCAGATGCATTGGCTTGCACTTCTTGCGTATTGAGATTGAGCTTGTAGAAACTTCTTACTAATCCTGCGCCATGCAATCTTATTCCCGAATTGATTCGGGGACTAAGAGCATATTTTGGTTCAACACCGAATATTACTCCACCTGATATGATGTTTGAAGGAATGAAGGCGATGCCAGACATGAAGTCTACGCGGAAGGGTTTGTATTCTATTGGTTCCTGAACGTCGGAATAGTCTTGTGAATAGGAAGTGAGGCTTAGAATTGATAAAGCAAGAAAAAGGAAAATTCGGTTCATGGGGATGTTTAGGGTTCTTGTGCTAATTATGTTCCGGGAAATGTTAAAGCATTTGAAATTTTTTTGTTAAAACCATAAACGCGGAGAAAGTTGCGGGTTACGAGTTACGGGTTTCGGGTTCTGCAATTTGTAGATTAAAATCAGAATATACTATTTCTTACTCTCCGTGTTTTAAAACTCGTAAAAACGAAACACGCAGAGAGGGGAGTTCCGCAACGTCTGTCTTTACTTAAAAAAAATTAACCCTTCTTCTGCTCCTTCGCCCACGCATCTTTCAACGTAACCGTTCTATTAAAGATGAGCTTATTCGAAGAAGAATCCTTATCAACGCAATAATACCCCTTCCTCAGAAACTGGAAGCGGCTGGTAGATGGATCAGAAGCTATAGCAGGTTCTGCAAAGCCTTTCACCACTTTCAATGAGTCGGGATTGAGATATTCCTTAAAATCGCCTTCTTCATCGGTGGGGTCTTCCACACGGAAAAGACGATCGTATTCCCTTACTTCCACTTCAATGGCATCAGCAGCATTCACCCAATGCAAAGTGCCTTGCACTTTAATGCCGGATGTATCGCTACCACTCTTGCTTTCAGGAAAATAAGTACAACGCAGTTCAGTGATAGTGCCATCAGCATCTTTCACCACTTCATCGCATTGTATTATATAGGCACTTTTCAATCTTACTTTGGAACCGGGAGATAAGCGGAAATATTTCTTTGGAGGATTCTCCATGAAATCATCTTTCTCAATCAATATCTCGCGACTGAATTTCATTTGACGTACTCCCCCATTTGGATCTTCGGGATTGTTTTCTGTTGGTAGAAACTCTCCATCTGTTGGATAATTAGTGATCACCACTTTTACTGGATCGAATACCACCATCCTTCGCAAGGCGATCTTATTCAAATGCTCGCGCACACAGAACTCGAGTAAACTTACATCGATCAGGTTCTCGCGTTTGGCGATACCGATACGATCACAGAAATCACGGATGCTATCAGGTGTATAGCCCCTTCGACGCAGTCCGCTTACCGTTGGCATACGGGGATCATCCCATCCTGTTACATGATTCTCATTTACCAGTTGCAACAATTTACGTTTACTGGTAACTGTATAGTTGATATTACGACGGGCGAATTCATATTGGTGAGAAGGATAGATTTCCAGCTTCTCAATAAACCAATCATATAATTCCCTGTGAGGTACAAACTCAAGGGTACAAATAGAGTGAGTTACTTCTTCAATGGAATCACTTTGTCCATGGGCGAAATCATACATCGGATAGATGCACCATTTATCCCCTGTACGGTGATGATGGGCATGCTTGATACGATAGATGATAGGATCGCGCATCAGCATATTGATATGCGCCATATCGATCTTGGCACGAAGCGTACGGGCGCCGTCAGGGAACTCCCCATTCTTCATTCGCACAAACAAGTCCAGATTCTCTTCCACAGAACGATCCCTAAAAGGACTGTTCTTACCAGGTTCGGTAGGAGTACCTTTCAAAGACGCCATTTCCTCACTGCTTATTTCATCCACATAGGCCAGTCCTTTCTTGATAAGGGTGAGGGCGAATTCATACATTTGGTCGAAATAGTCGCTGGCATAGCGCTCATTCTTCCAGGTAAAGCCCAGCCATTTCACATCCTCTTTAATGCTATCCACGTACTCTGTCTCCTCGGTGGTGGGATTGGTATCGTCGAACCGGAGATTGGTATATCCGGGGTATTTCTGGGTAAGTCCGAAATTCAGGCAGATACTGCTGGCATGTCCAATATGCAGGTATCCATTGGGTTCGGGCGGAAATCGGGTTACAATACTGGTATAATCCCCGTTTTTAAGGTGCTCCTCTATGATCTCTTCCAGGAAATTAAGTGATTTCTCCTCTGACATTCAGGTAGTTATTTTAGGGGGCGAAGATACGGAATGAGCGGGAAACTACCTTTTACGGGATGCTTCATTCAATAAAGTCAAAAGTAAAAAGTGAAAAGTAAAAAATTGAAACTCAAAAATCACAACTAGTGAATAGTAACTTTAATAAAATATTTAAATATGAAAGCAGAAAGCATGTCTGAACCTCTTGTGGTTTTTGCAGGTAATATCATGGAAGCTGGAATGTTAAAAAGCCTTCTGGAAGACAACGATATCAATGCCTATCTGAAAGATGAGCTGATGGGGACGATGAACCCATGGTGGGTTACTCCGGGAGGCGTTGGGTCAGTGAAAGTGGTGGTATCACCATGGGATAAGGAAAAAGCGATGGAAGTAGAGTTAATCCACATTATAAATACAATAAACAAAGGTTCATTTCTGCAAAAGGAATTGGTAGACACAAGTGCCAAAATACATATAATATCCGATGTTTGATTTGTTTTAATGCAGGAAATGATCAATAATCAAATATACATATTTTATTAAAAGTATAAAATCTGTATAAAGGATACCCATAGTACTTGTAGTTTAAGAAATTATTACTCTAATCATATAGTCTGAAAAATTTTCTTATTGTTTACTTTTATCCATCTTTTTAAGATAGTTTTATGCATTATCTGGCCCTGGGCATCTATATCAAAACCTTATTACTAAGAAATCAACTCTAATGAAGATTTTTATCGCCTCATTACCTTTCCATTGTAACACTACTATTGTTCCGCCTGTTGCAAAACTTCCTTTGGATTCTGCCATCCTTTTCAGAATATGACAGCAGCCACCAGATGACAAAATTTATATGCCCATCCGAAAAAATTCGGGAAAAGTCATATCTTTCCGAAAGAAGCGAATACCTGAAACAATTGATAAGCTGGCAGCATTACCAACTACTCTTCCATATCCCCAAAGATGACACTGACCTATTCTCAGCAGTTACATTTCCAGAAAAGATTTAAATTTTATTATCCCGAACAAGCGACAGTATCTTCAATAAACTGGCCGATGCTTGGAATTCCTTTTTTACGATCAATTGACCCAATCCTTTCCGGGAACAAGGATGTCTGGTTTGGGTGCAGCCTGCGCCATCAACTGTCATCATCCCGATTTTGGGGGATTTAACAACTCCACAACACTCGACAGGAACTATCAATCGGAGTCAACGCCACAACGGATTTATTACAGGAAGTCAAACGCTAGCTGGTCTTCAATACACTAATTTCTTTTTACTTTCCGCCAATGATATCCCCTTTGTAAAACGGAATTCCCAATCGGTTCTGAATACGGCTTTTAATGGATTGCCTTTTGCTGTTCCATTGAATTCTCAGAAAAGATTGAACAATCCTTCCACTTCTCCCATGTTCTGGGATGTAAGGAGATTTCCGAGATTGGGAAGTCACGTAGAAACAATCAAAACGGAATTCACAGTCGGTCCTGAATACCTAATGGGTTAGTAATGAATTCTCAAGTCTTTGGAAGAAATGAGAGGACATGCTTATCCCCTGGAGAAAGCATTAGCAATTGTCACCAACCGACTTACAAAAATTCCAGTCTATCAAAACCTTTTCAAAAAAGTCTTTCCAGAGAAAGACCCAATAACAACAGAAAATATGGCGAAAGCCATTGCGAGTTATGAAAGGACATTGGTGAGTAATAATTCAAGATTCGATCAGTATATGCGGGGTGATAAGTCGGCCCTCTCCTCTTATGAACTGGAGGGATTAGCAGCCTTCTTAAAATCGGGCTGTGCCCAATGTCATAATGGTCCTATGTTCTCCGATTTCAAGATTCACAACATCGGAGTACCTGATAACGAGAAAAACAGTGTCTCCGATTCCGGAGTGAGTAAGCAATATGGTTTCCGTACAGCCAGTTTACGGAATCTGGCCTTTACCTATCCTTATATGCATACCGGCAAATTCGGTACCCTGCAACAGGTATTGGAATTTTATGAAGACCTGGGGAATGGAAAGATTGCCAATCCCAATGTATCAGCTAATAACATAGACCCATTAACAAAGAACATCGCGGTCGATTTCAAGAATATAAAACTCATCGTTGATTTCCTTAACACCTTAAACGATAATTACGATAAGACCATCCCAGCCAATGTACCCAGTGGATTGCCTTCTGGCGGAAATATTAAATAACCTACATTTGAATCACAAACACATTATCATGAAATCACTATCAATACTCCTTATAGCCTTAATAGCATCAACCAGTGTATTCAGTCAGGCGAAACCTAAAAAAACAGATACTCCTGACCCCAGTAAACCCATTCAAACAGTGGAAGTGAGTTGCGGGGAATGTCAGTTCAAATTAAAAGGCAAATCCTGCGACCTGGCTGTTCGTATAGATGGCAAAGCTTACTTCGTTGATGGAACCGATATCGATGATCACGGAGATGCACATGGGAAGGAAGGGTTTTGTAATGCGATAAGAAAGGCGGAGGTGCAGGGAAAGGTGGAGAAGGGAAGATTTGTTGTTACTTATTTTAAGTTGCTGCCTGAGAAGAGCTGAATGCTTGAGGCTTGATGCCTAAGGCCTAAATTTTAAGGCAAATACAATATAACCGGGAAGGCAGTAAGGAATCTTATTTTAAAGCTTCGTAGTGTATGCAATTAATCTGACTCTCACCGTCACCCCTCCGCCGCGGCGGAGGGGTCGCAAAAAAGCCACTTTATAACCATAGTAATGTTGCATCTAGTAGATGCATCCACGAAACGGACATTCACGTTTAATCAATAAATGCATCGCTGCGACCCGCTCCGCCGCGGCGGAGGGGTGACGGTGAGAGTATTACTAATAGCAACCATTTTGATATTTATAAAAAAAACTTCCCGCCTTCCCGGTTATCCCTGCGTCTCCGCGTCTCTGCGGTTATTTGCATTTTCTTTAGACTTTCATGCAAACAAATTCCCTACATTTAAAGTATCAATAAAAAATCAAAACCTATTTTATGGAACAATTGCCAAACAACTCAGGAAGAAGAGACTTCCTCAAAAAAACAACTGCCCTCACTGCCGGGGTTATGGGACTATCCGCATTCAGCAATCCCCTTTTCGCCAATGAAAAAATGCCTGACCCAAGTTTATTTGTAATTGGTCCACTGGAAGGTTATTCACCACAGATAGGTACATTGGTTTCCATGCTGAATTATAACAGGGATACCATCATCAATTCAGTCAAATCCCTTTCTATAGAACAGCTCGATTACTTACACGATGCTAAAGCAAATACCATCGCTGCCCTTGTTTTCCATTTGGGGGCAGTAGATAAGTTCTACCAGATAAACACCTTCCAGGGAAAACAGGAATTCGATAAAAAAGATGAGGCATTCTGGAATGATGCCATGAACCTTGGAGATGCAGGTAGAAAAAACATCAAAGGAAAAGATGCCAAATACTATCTCGATATCATAGGGGAAGTAAGACAAAAGACTTTGGAAGAATTCAAGAAGAAAGATGATAAATGGTTGTTAGCCGTAGATCCTCTTTGGTCAAAAGATACCCCTCTCAATACTTATTGGAAATGGTTCCATGTATGCGAACATGAATCTAATCACCGTGGACAGATTACGTGGATTAAGGGGAGGATGCCGGGGGCGAAGGGAGGAAATGAATGAGGCTTGATGCTGGATGCTAGATGCTTGATGCCAAAGGCTAATACAAAATACATTTTACCGCAGAGAACAGGAGGAATACAGGAGGTTTCGCAGAGTTATGCGAAGAGTCTAATAGAACTTTTCAAATAACTCTGCGCAGCCTCTGCGTCCTATTAAGCGGTAAATTACTTTGCCTCAAGCATTCCATCTAGAAAATATAAGTAATTTGCATATATTCAAAATTCTTTACATGAAAGGATCCAACATTAAAGCATTAACTATTGCTCTATTTTCAATCATCTTGATTTCTGCTTCATTCGAATCCTGCAGCTCCACCCCCACCCAGGAAAACGATAAAAACCAACGCATCAGCTCTGAAACCAACTGGTGGAAGGAAGCCATTGTTTATCAGATATACCCCAGAAGCTTTCAGGATAGCGACGGCGATGGCATCGGTGACCTCAAAGGAATCATTTCGAGACTTGATTATATAAAGAGCCTGGGTGTTACTGCTGTTTGGTTGAATCCTATCTATAGTTCACCCAATGACGATAATGGCTATGATGTAAGCGACTACCGAAACATCATGAAAGACTTCGGTACCATGGAAGATTTTGATGCACTGCTAAAAGGCCTTCATGATCGCGGCATCAAACTGGTAATGGATTTTGTAGTGAACCATAGCAGTGATGAACACGAATGGTTCAAACAAAGCCGATCATCACGTACCAGCAAATACAGGAACTACTACCATTGGTGGGATGCAGAAAGAGGCACCCCCTCCCCCCGCTACAGTCTCTTCGATGTAAACCATGATGCCTGGAAATACGATTCACTGACAAATGCCTATTACCTGCATTATTTTAGTCGCAAGCAACCCGATCTCAATTGGGAAAACCCTGAATTACGTAAAGAGATTTTTGACATGATGAAATTCTGGGCAGAAAAAGGTATCGATGGGTACCGATTGGATGCTTTCCAGTTTGCTGCGAAAGACACCAGCTTTCCTCCTTTTCCAAAAGATTATGAAAAGAATTTCATCCTCTACTATGCCATGGGGCCTCACCTGCACGATTACCTGAAAGAAATGAATCGGGAAGTGTTTAGCAAGTTTGATGTATTCAGCGTGGCGGAAGGCGCCGGCAATTCCTTCAAAGATGCGCATGAACTCGTTGATGCCGATAGAAATGAACTGGATATGGCTTATGCCTTTGATGCAGTAGACATTGCCAAACCAGAAGGCTATAGCCTCATCCATCTCAAAGAGGTCTTTAGTCGCTGGGATAGCGCCTTCGCCAAAAACGGTTGGTTATCCATCTTCCTGGCCAATCACGACCAAGCCAGATTAGTAAGCCGCTTTGGTAACGACAGCAAAGAATACAGGGAACCCTCTGCCAAGATGCTGGCCACTTTCCTGATGACGATGCGCGGCACTCCCTATTATTATAATGGTGATGAATTAGGAATGACCAATGCCGGCTTCACCAAAATTGAACAATACAAAGACGTTCCCACACTCAACGAATACCAATACCAGAAAAACCATAATGGGGATATGGAGAAATTCATGAAGAACCTGCAATTCTCCTGCAGGGATAATGGTCGCACCCCTTTTCAATGGGACAGCAGCAAGAATGCCGGATTTTCCACCGGTAATCCTTGGTTAAGTGTCAATGCCAATTACAAAACAATAAACGCTGCCCAACAAGAGAAGGATCCCAACAGCATCCTTAACTATTTCCGTAAAGTAGTTCAATTAAGAAAAGATAATCAGGCACTTGTCTACGGTGCTTATACCCTTCTGGATAAAGATAACCCTTCCGTATATGCGTATACAAGAGAGTGGCAGGGAAGAACCTTTTTGGTGGTACTGAATTTCACGAATCAGCCAGCGGTGTTCAATACCGGGTTGGATTTAAGTAAGGCGAAAGTGGTGATTGATAATTATCCAGCAACTACTGATCAAGCATTGAAAGCTTATGAGGCGAGGGTTTACCAACTCTAAACCCCCTGTCCCCCTAAAGGGGGAACTAGGTCGATCACTCAAAATTCATAACAGTTACCATTTAAAATAATGAGAAAGCCGATAGTTAAACTCTATTGGCTTTGTCATTATCTAAATTCAACTAATAAGTGCAATTTTTCCTAGTAGCACTTGGTTAGGGGTTTTGTAATTAAATTTTCATCTCTGACCAAGTTCCCCCTTAGGGGAAACCAGGTCTATCGCTCAAAATTCATAACAGTTACCATTTAAAATAATGAGAAAGCCGATAGTTAA
>JBGAQE010000114.1:0-13666 GCA_044220885.1 Chitinophagaceae bacterium | reverse complement strand
TTGTTGAATCTGCTGGTTGGTCCCAGTTATCAAATCCATAGCCATCAAAACGCTGTAATCCACCGGGAGTACCCACCCATAGTAATCCATTGCTGCTTTTCTCAAGGGCATATACACTATTCATGATTAACCCTTCTTTGGAAGAGTACTTCCTGAAAAGCCTACCTGATGAGTTAGGTTGGGTAAATGCTATGTTTACAAAGCAGACACAAAACAGCCATGACAGAACTGCTGTTATGGCTTTTGTGTTTGTATTTGTATCCTGTTTGTATTCCACTGTACTGTTTCGGCTTGGGAATAAATGTAATGAATATTGTGGGGCCTGAAAACAGTTTGAGCGTAGTTATCTATTTTCCGAATAGAATAGCAAGTCTTATTCCATAATCATTCATCTTAGATTTTCCTGGACCTGTATATGTGTTTAGGATAATGTTTGAAGCACTCAGGAAATTGTATTTAGTAAGGCCATAATCATAGTAGGGCGAAATCTTAAGCATCGTTTGGCCATATTTTGAAAGGCGGAGGTTTATACCAGCTTGCAGTTTTATCATCATAACCCGTTGGTACGAGAAGTTCATAAAATCGAGCAGGTTCACTTTATGCGATTCAAAATCGATGGAACCACTGATGGAACCACCTTGCGCTAAACTATTATTGACGGCAGGGTCGGTGGAGGTAATAGCGATTTTCTGGTTAAAGGCACTGCTGGTAAGAAGAAAGCCCATGAAAAAATTCCCTTTACCCGGGTAGAAGTTTAAACCCGCCTTCAATTCCGTTCCATACATTTTTAAAGAGGCAGCGGTAGTGCCATTTGAAACGGTATTGCTCATGTTGAAGGATTGTGGACGGGCAGTAAAACCCATATCTATTTCAACGCCTTCCATATAATAGATAAAGCCCAGACCTAGTCCTGTTTGTGCAGGTAATTTCATACTGCTACCCAGCTTCAGTGAATCGGAGAAGATGGCGAGGTATTTTTCTACATCTTTTGCTTTTGCCTGCTGATAAAGAGTTTCAATGTAAAAACCGCTGGCTCCCATCTTTTTCCTCTGGGCGAAGCTTATAGTAAATGCAAAAACCAGGAGACATACTACGGATACTCGTTTCATACTAGTGGGATTGAATTGCTTTTGTCTATAATTTGGAAATCAAAACTATAGAGAAGGGGAGGGCTGATAAATACTCCCATGGGAGTATATTCTCAGGTGACTAGTGCTGTTAACTTTATACTCTATAAATAATATGTATGTTAAAGAAGATTACAAGTGTTTTAGTGTTTGTAGTACTGGTGTTTAATGCCGCCCGTGCACAGTCGGACTGGAAGATTTTCAATGATACGTTTAAAATCTATTCTGTTTTGTACCCACCCGATTTTGAATTGCGGGTAATTGATTACCAAAACATATTCATTGTTTCTCCTCTTGATGGTAAAGACGATAAGTTCCAGGAAAGGGTCAAGTTAGAATTAAGTGCGGCACCTCCGGGCTATTCTCTTGATAGTATTGCCAGTTTGATTCAGAAGCAAATGAAGATGTCTATGAAGGGGCAAGTATTATTGGATCCCAAAATTGAGGATGTGAAATTAGGTGGACAACCAGCCAAAAAGATATCCGGATCAGGAGTAATACAAGGAGATGAATCGTTGATAAATATTGCTGTTACTGTTTCATTGGTAAAGAATGCTATGTTACGTGTTTCCTCCCTTGAAGCTTTTGAGTATAAGTTAAAGGTGTTAGGATTTTCAGGGATCAGGGAGCATACTTTGACGCCGTTGGAGAAGGTGGTGGAGAGCTTGAAGTTCAAATGAGTTTTTTCACCGCAGAGACGCGGAGACGCGGTTATTGATTTTGAACCACGAAGGCTCAAAGGACACTAAGAAACACGAAGGGATTCCTAACTGTATGAATCAAATTTTAAAATTCAAGCTTCAAGATCTCTTAGTGATCCTTAGTGCCCTTTGAGCCTTCGTGGTTCAATAAGAAAAGCTTGAAGATGTGGTTTGGAAAAGATTGAGTGTTATTTAAAGTTAAAGTTCCGAACTCTCGAAGAGTTCGGAACTTTAACTTTAAATAACTTTACGACATCGCGGTAATTACCCTGCGTCTCCGCGTCTCTGCGGTTATTGTATTTTAGTTCCCAATAAATCAAGAAACCATCGCTCCCAGCCACGCCATCATCCCCATCCCAATCTCAATAGCGCTTTCATCAATATTAAAAACAGGAGTGTGTACACCGGCGCTGATTCCTTTTGAGATATTTCCTGTTCCCAAGCGATAGAAACAACCGGGTATTTCGCGGGTATAGTATCCGAAGTCTTCGGCACCCATGCGCATTTCAGTAGTTTCGATTTTATCGGCACCCATATAGGCTTCAGCAAGTGATCTTGCTTTTTCTGTAACTGTTTCTTCATTGAATACTGATGGATAACCAACATCGATATGAAGTTCTAATTCAGCACCCATTCCTTCCACTATGGCTTTCGCCTGCTTACGTATCAGCTCATGCGCTTTAAAGCGCCAGGTTTCATCCAGTGCCCTGAAGGTGCCCATCAGTTTTACTTCACTGGGAATTACATTGGTGGTATATCCCCCCTGAAAAGAAGTGATGGATAATACGGAAGGGGAAAAGGGACTGTTATTGCGACTTATTATCTGTTGCAGTGATACAACCAACTGAGAAGCTATAAGGATTGTATCAGCAGTAAGATTCGGTGCAGCTGCATGTCCACCTTTGCCTTTAATAGTAATATAGATCTCATCGGCACTAGCCATCACTTGTCCGCTTCTGAAACTCAACCTACCTGTTTCCAATTGTGGATGTACATGCAATCCGAATATGGCTTGGGGTCTCGGGTTTTCCAGCACACCTTCTTTAATGAGTAAACTGGCTCCACCAGGATTTTTCTCTTCTCCTGGTTGGAATATCAGTTTGATGGTTCCTTCCCATTCTCCCTTTAATTCATTAAGGATTTTAGCTGCTCCCAATAAGCAACTGGTGTGAACATCATGTCCGCAGGCATGCATGATACCTTCATTGGTGGACTTATACTCCACATCATTCTCTTCTTTTATGGGTAATGCGTCAATGTCTGCTCTCAAGGCAATCACTCTTTTCTCAGGGTTCTTTCCTTTTATCAATCCAACAACACCTGTAGTTGCTTTCACTTCAAAGGGGATTCCTAATTCAGTCAGTTTTGACTGGATGTATTTTGATGTCTCAAATTCCTTATAACTCAATTCCGGGTGGGCATGAAGATGATGCCGTATAGATACAAACTCGGCCTGGTAGGCGGTGGCGAGTTGTTTTATTTTATTTTGGAGCTCCATCCTGCAAATTTAGGGTTTAGGAAGTTCCCCCGACGCGTCGGGGGGTTCCATAAGTTCAAGAGGTTCCAAAGGAAGGTTCAAGATGTTCAATAAGTTCCAAAGGAAAGTTTAATAGGTTCAACAGTTCAATAAGTTCCAGAGGATGTACCCCCCGCTGAGGTGCGTGGGATGCACCCCTGCTGAGGTGCGTGAAGACACGCACCTTAGCGAGTATAGGTCTCCGAATCGGGATATAGATATTACATTCTAAACTTCAAAAGGTACCAGAAGTTTAATAGGTTCAACAGTTCAATAAGTTCCAGAGGATGCACCTACTGCTGAGGTGCGTGTCTTCACGCACCTCTTACTTCGGAGTGATGGTTGTCAATAGGTTCCAGAAGTTCAAAAGGTTCAACGGTTCAATAAGTTCCAGAGGATTAGCCCACGTTAAGGTGCGTGTCTTCACGCACCTTGATGTAGTGTTCATGAAGTTCTATGAGTTCAATAGTTAAAAAGATGTAAAGGATGAAGTAGCCGAATCAACCCGCAACTCGAAACGCGTAACCCGCAACTGTATTAATTCAACTCCGCCGACTTATCCGGATTCACCTCAATCATATCACGGATGATGTAGACCGTGGCGGGGAAATAGAGCTGGATTTTCTTGAGATAGACTTCGGCGTCTTTGGTATTGGTGAAGTTGCCGACTTTCAATTTATAATATGGGGCCTGGTAGCTGAGATAGGCTTTCAGTTCGGGGAAGTTCTTGTACACTTTTGTTTTAGCATCATTAGCTTGATTACGATTGTTACTGCTAATTATGAGTATACGATAGCCCTGTTCATAACGGCGGGCATCACGGGTGTTTAATTCGTTGATCTCAATTTGCTTTTTTACCAGGAGGTCGGCACGGGGGTCTTTATGCACAATGACTCCTTTATCGTCCTGAGCCAGCAGTTTACCTGCCAACATACAAAAACAAAATACAAGAGTCAGTTTCATAACAACGATTTGAATTGATAGATGCAAATTCCGTTCCGAACCCGCAATGTTATCTTATTTAAAACCTTAATATTTGCTTCCTCCGCCACCAATATTCTCGATCGGGTGCCAGGTAGTCTTTATTTCCTGCGTATCCATAATGAAATAAGGCGATTGACCTTCTTCCTTATTCCAGTTCTTATCTGCATAAAAATGCACCCTTTTAACATTCTCGGCTGCCAGTTCTTTTATGCTGGCCTGTGTTTTCGCATCCTTCTCACAATAGATGACGGCATTTACATCCATATGGTTGGCAAAGATGCTGGCTAATTCAGAAGGTTTGCCTGTAAGTATATTCACAACGCCACCCGGAACATCAGAGCTATTGATCACTTCGGCAAATGTGATTGAGCAAAGTGGTTTTGATTCGGAGCCTAATAATATACAAGTGTTTCCTCCTGCAATTATTGGTGCCATAACTGAAACTAATCCCAGTAAGCTATCATTCTGTGGTACTATCGCGGCCACCACACCCATCGGTTCAGGAACAGAAAAGTTAAAGTGTGCAGAAGCAACAGGATTAACTGAACTGAATATCTGTTGGAATTTATCGCACCATCCGGCATAATACACCAATCTATCGATGGACAAATCCACTTCGCGTTGCGCCTCAGTCCTTGTAGCATCCTGCAACATCAGTTCTTCAATAAACTGTGCCCTTCTTCCTTCCAGCATTTCTGCTATCCGATATAGAATTTGTCCTCTGTTAAATGCTGATCTTCCTGCCCATCCCTTGAATGTACCTCTTGCTGCCACCACAGCATCCCTGAAATCTTTTTTCGATCCCTGACACATATTCGCCAACTGTTCACCTTTCTTATTCGTGGCTAAGTAATACCGTCCCGATTCAGTTCGCGGAAATGCACCAGCTATGAAAAGTTTGTAGGTCTTTAGGACGGTCAGTCTGTTTGCGGTTGTTGCTTTCATTGTTTAATTGGTTCAATAAGTTCAAGAAGTTCCATAGGCTAGTTCCTGTCTTTGTACTTGGGGCCTTTGTCTTCGGATTTGGATAGATAGTTGATTAATAATTTTATTAAAGAACTGACTCTTGTTGCATGATAAAATAGGTCATTGAATTCTTCATTGTTAATATAATTCCTGTCAAGACATCTATATAGTTGCGATCGTAATTCCCCACAAGAGCCTTTCGCTATATAAAGAAATTGTAAAAACTCCCTATTGCCATTTCTCTCAAATCCCTCTGCTATATTATCCATTATCGATCCCGCCGATCTCTCTATCTGACTTATAAGTTTATAGCTGTTTTTTAATCTTCCATCATCTATAAGTTTCCCTATTTTCTTATTTAATTCCCTCGCTTCTTTCCACGACAGGATCTCCTCAAACCTCACAATTGTCGCCATAATTCGAAACCTTTAATATTCAAAGGTTTCTTTTTTCCAGAACACTTCACTCACTCTACAACTACAATTCTCATTGTATATAACAAAAACCCACTCTCGCCCCTCCTATGGAACTTATTGAACCAATTGAACCTCTTGAACACCTAAAAGCTCTTCAAATAAGCAGACAGCCCGTGCACTCCCCCCTCTCTCCCAAACCCACTCTCCTTATACCCACCAAACGGTGATGTGGGATCGAATTTGTTGAAAGTATTGGCCCAGATTACACCGGCTCTTAGTTTGCTTGTCATGTTGAAAATTTTGGAACCTTTGTCGGTCCAGACTCCGGCACTTAGGCCGTAAGCTGTGTTATTGGCTTTTTCAATCACTTCATCATCGGTGCGGAATGTTTGGATGGCTAGTACGGGTCCGAATATCTCTTCACGCGCTATGCGATGACTTTGGGAAACATTGGTGAAAAGGGTAGGACGGCAGAAGAATCCTTTCTTTGGAATAGCACAAGAACTCTCGTGAATTTCACCGCCTTCCTTAATGCCGATGCTGATATATTTCTTTATGGTATCCAATTGTTGTTTGGAGTTGATGGCTCCGATATCGGTGTTCTTATCTAATGGGTCTCCAACTATTAAAGTTTCAATACGGTCTTTTAGTTTACGAATCACTTTTTGATAAACTGATTCCTGAACAAAGAGACGGGAACCAGCACAACATACATGTCCCTGGTTGAAGAAGATACCATTGATGATGCCTTCAACTGCCTGGTCGAGAGGAGCGTCTTCAAAAATTATATTGGCAGCCTTGCCACCCAATTCAAGTGTAAGTCTTTTGTTTGTTCCTGCAGTAGCACGTTGAATCAATTTTCCTACATCAGTACTTCCAGTAAAGGCGATTTTATCTACATCCGGATGTTGCACCAGGGCAGCACCCGTAGCGCCAGCGCCTGTTATGATATTCACTACGCCTTCTGGCAATCCGCTTTCCTGGATAATTTCAGCCAGTTTCAAAGCAGTGAGTGGAGTGGTTTCAGCAGGCTTTAATACTATCGTATTTCCTGTTGCTAAAGCAGGAGCTATTTTCCAGGCAGCCATCAGTAATGGGAAGTTCCAGGGAATGATTTGTCCGGCCACCCCCAGCGATTTCGGTTGTTGGTTGGGGAAAGCATAGTCCAGTTTGTCGGCCCATCCCGCATAATAGAAGAAATGGTTTGCTGCCAATGGAATATCTATATCCCTTGATTCACGTATCGGTTTTCCTCCATCCATGGTTTCCAGAACAGAAAGTTCCCTTGCTTTTTCCTGCAGCATCCGGCTGATCCTGAAAATATATTTAGCCCTTTCTTTTCCGGGCATCTTCTTCCAAACTTTCTCATAAGCAGCACGAGCTGCTTTCACGGCCTTATCAACATCTTTGGCATTCGCATCTGCCACCATCGCCAACTTCTCTTCAGTAGCCGGATTGATGGTCTCGAAATACTTCCCCGAATTCGGCTTCTCGAATTTCCCATTTATAAACAAGCCATACTGCTCCTGCAATTTCACATGGCTCTTGCTTTCAGGTGCAGGGGCGTAGGTGAAGGTGGCGTTGAATTTGAGGGCGGGGACTTTCTTTTTGGCAACTGACATAATTAGTTTTTTACACTTAAATTTTTATGTTCAATAGGTTCCATTTGTTCAATAAGTTCCAAAGGGGCACTCCGTAGTGGTACATAAAGGCTCTAAGCTTATCGGGGTGCCCCTATGGAACAAATGGAACTTATGGAACCTATTGAACTTTATCTTAATCATTCGAGAAATACTCCCCCGCCTGATACACCCCCGTCGCCTCTTTCACCAACTGCATCAACACATCATTCGCGAGACTACTGGCGCCGAAGCGGAACCAGTGGTTGTTCATCCAATCGGCACCAAGCACTTCATTGAGCATTACGAGATAATGAAGGGCGAGTTTTGATTTGGAGATACCACCGGCAGGTTTCATTCCAACTTGTATACCTGTTTCATAATAGTAATCACGTATTGCCTCAAGCATCACCAGGGTTACGGGCATAGTGGCAGCGGGCTGAATTTTTCCAGTGGAGGTTTTTATGAAATCAGCACCAGCATAGAGCGCTATGTCACTTGCCTTTCTTACTTTATCATAAGTGGTCAGTTCTCCTGTTTCCAATATCACTTTGAGGCGGGCAGGTCCACAGGCTTCTTTTATAGCGGCTATTTCATCAAATACATAATTGTATTCACCTTCCAGGAATTTACCCCGACTGATAACCATATCCACTTCATCGGCCCCATTCTGGACGGCGAATTTGGTATCCTGCAGTTTTACTGAACGAGGGGCTTGTCCACTAGGGAAAGCGGTGGCCACAGAAGCCACTTTAATATTCGAACCCTCGAGGGCTTTCTTTGCAATTTTCACCATGGAAGGATAGACACAGATGGCAGCTACTGTTGGCAATCCGGGTAAAGCATCGTGTGGATGCATGGCTTTGTAGCAAAGTTGCTGCACTTTTCCCGCGGTATCCTTGCCTTCCAATGTGGTAAGGTCAATCATACTGAGAGCCAGCTTTAGGCCTTGAAGCTTGGTTTCTTTCTTGATGCTTCGCTTGGTGAAACGGGCAGCCCTTTCTTCTACCCCTACCTGATCAATACAGGGGGTATAGCGGAAGTCGGGGATGCTGATAGATTGTTGTGCACACATAGGCAAACATGTATTAGCCAAAGGTAAAGTTTTACCCATTCCAAACATAAACATTGGCTCTTGACCACTTATAGAATTTTTTAGTTCCGTAGCGTCTTTTTCAGTATTATCGTACCTTCTATTTTTTCCAACCAAAGACAAAACAGTTATGAGAAAAATTCAAATCCTGACAGGGACCCTGTTGCTTTTTATGAGCACATTCCTGGTTCAGGCGCAGTCCACGTTTCCAGTAAACGGAGTGACCGACAATCGAGATGGATGTTATGCCTTCACCAACGCAACTCTGGTGAAAGACGCACAGACCACCATTCGGAATGCCACATTGGTGATCAGAGATGGTAAAATTGTAGGTGCTGGCACCGACATTGCTATTCCAAAAGATGCCGTGGTGATCGATTGTAAGGATAAGTTCATCTATCCTTCCTTCATTGATATCTACAGCGATTATGGTATGCCTGTAACCCAAAGGGCAGCTGGCGGATTTAATTTTGGAGGTCCTTCACAATTAACCAATAACCAAAAAGGTGCATATGGCTGGAACCAGGCCATTCACTCCGATGTTGATGCATCCCGCATTTTTACTGTTGATGATGCAAAAGCAAAATCACTCCGTGATCTCGGATTCGGTACTGTATTATCTCACCAGAAAGACGGTATTGCCCGTGGAACTGGTGTGGTTGCTACTTTGGCAAATGAAAAAGAGAATCTGGTTATAGTGAAGGATAAAGCTTCTGCCCATTATTCATTAAGTAAAGGAACTTCTTCTCAAAGCTATCCAAGCAGCATGATGGGTTCTATCACCCTCTTGCGCCAAACATATATTGATGCCAACTGGTATAAGAATAATCCGGCTGCAGAAGGTGTAAACCTTACTTTGAAAAGCTGGAATGAAATACAAAACCTGCCACAGATATTTGAAGCGGGTGATAAATGGAACGATTTGAGAGCCGACAGGATAGGAGATGAGTTTGGTGTTCAGTATATCATCAAAGCCGGACAAAACGAATATCAGCGTATCAAAGAGATTCAATCCACAAAAGCTTCCTATATATTACCACTGAATTTCCCGGCAGCTATGGATGTTGATGATCCGGCTGATCTGCGATTCGTTGGTTTAGATGATATGAAGCATTGGGAACTGGCACCAACAAATGCCGGTGCTTTTGAAAAGGCAGGAATAAATTTCTGTCTTACTACTTCAGACCTCGCAAACGTTTCTGATTTTACCGCTAACCTTAGAAAAGCTATTGAATATGGCCTTTCTGAAACAAAAGCACTAGAAGCCTTAACAAAGAATCCTGCAACATTGCTGGGAGTTTATGATAAAGTAGGAAGTCTTGATGCTGGAAAGCTGGCCAACTTCGTAATCACTTCTGGTCCTATCTTCTCAGAAAAAACAGTTATCCTGAATAACTGGGTTCAGGGAAATAAATATGCTGTGAAAGAAGAAAGCTGGTTTGACGTGAAAGGAACATATAAACTCACTACAACAGCTGCAGCCGGAACAAAGAATTACTCCTTAACTCTGAAAGATGGGGGTGTTGCAACATTTATCGATAAAGATACCCTCGCCGGAAAATATTCTTTCGATGGTAAGATGGTGAAACTGAGTTATACTGAAGGCCGTGGACCAAGAGCTGTAGAAACCATCTTAAGTGGTGTGTCAAACGGAGCATCATGGAGTGGTAGTGGTCGTGATGGTGCAGGAAATAATTTCACTTGGATGGCCAGTTTTGATAAGGCTCTTGTTGTGAATCAAGATAGCTCTCGTCAACAACGTCCACAACTGCAATTAGGAAAAGTAACCTTTCCTTTTCTTGCTTATGGTAATGATTCATTGCCAAAACAGGAGACAATTCTCATCAAGAACGCTACTGTTTGGACAAGTGAAAAGGAAGGTGTACTGAAAGGAACCGATGTATTGGTTAAAGGAGGAAAGATTGTTCAGGTAGGTACCAACCTTTCTGATGCTACAGCAAGAGTTATCGATGGAACTGGCAAACATCTTACTGCTGGTATCATCGATGAGCACTCACATATTGCTGCTGCTTCTATCAATGAAGGCGGACAAAGTGTAACATCTGAAGTGCGTATCGGAGATAACCTGAATCCGGATGATATCAATATCTACCGTCAGTTGAGTGGTGGTGTAACCACTTCGCATATTCTTCATGGCTCTGCCAATACAATCGGTGGACAAACACAGCTGATCAAATTGCGCTGGGGTGCTAATGATGATGATCTGAAGTTCAAAGGAGCTGATCCATTCATCAAGTTCGCATTGGGTGAGAATGTGAAGCGTTCTTCTTCCACACAAGGCAATAACCGTTTCCCTGATACAAGGATGGGTGTTGAACAAGTGATGGTTGATGCATTTACAAGAGCGAATGATTATCAGAATGCACTGAAAAAAATAAATGAAGATGCTGCTAAATTGAAAAAGGGACAAGTGGCTCCTAATCCATGGAATACCGTTCGCAGGGATCTGGAATTGGATGCTCTTGTTGAAATCATGAATAAGAAACGTTTCATCACTTGTCACTCTTATGTACAAAGTGAAATCAATGCTGCCATGAAAGTGGCTGATCGTTTTGGATTCAACATCAATACTTTCACGCATATCCTTGAAGGATATAAAGTGGCTGATAAGATGAAAGCACATGGTGCCAATGCCTCTACCTTCAGCGACTGGTGGAATTATAAGATGGAAGTATTGGATGCTATTCCGGCTAATGCTGCTATCATGCAAAAAGTTGGATTGAATGTGGCTATCAACTCAGATGATGCTGAAATGGCCCGTCGTCTGAATCAGGAAGCAGGTAAGAGTGTGAAATATGGCGGTATGAGTGAAGAAGATGCACTGAAGATGGTGACTATCAATCCTGCTAAGATGTTGCATGTTGATGATAAGGTAGGAAGTATCAAAGTGGGTAAAGATGCCGACCTCGTATTATGGAGTGATAATCCACTTAGCATTTATGCAAAAGCAGAGAACACGATTGTAGACGGTATCGTTTATTTCGATCGTACAAAAGATGCTGAAATGCGCAAACAGATACAGGCTGAAAAAACAAGACTGATCCAGAAAATGGCAGCTGCAAAAAGAACAGGCGGTCCTGGTGGCGCTCCTGGAAATTTCCAAAGAGCCCGTCCAAGATTTGAAGTGATACTGGTTTGCGAAGACCATTATCATCAGCATGGACTTTTGGAAGTTGATGCAGAAGAACTGGAAAGCAACGGCACTGAAAATAAATAACCTGTAAACTGAAATAAGAATGAAAAAGTTATTATCATATATACTGTTAGGGCTATTTACCTTTTCTGCTGCTATGGCGCAGGAAACGGTTTACCCTGGTAAAGAATACAAAGGACTTCTGTTCATCACCAATGCGGTTATCCATGTAGGAAATGGCCAGGTGATTGAAAAGGGTACCATAAAAGTAAATAATGGAAAGATCGAGCAGGTAGGCCAGAATATAGCCATTCCTGCCGATGATGTGAAAGTGTTTGATGCCAAAGGCAAGCATGTTTATCCAGGACTCATCCTTGCATCCTCACAATTAGGATTGATGGAAGTTCCAACTGTTCGTGCAACTGTGGATGCTTCTGAATTGGGTGACCTGAATCCTAATGTCCGTTCTATTGTAGCATATAATACCGATAGTAAGGTGATCAATACCTTACGCAGCAATGGTATTTTGCTGGCAGGTGTTTATCCTGATGGAAGTTTATTGGCAGGTTCATCCTCTGTTGTTCAGTTGGATGCCTGGAATTGGGAAGATGCGGCTTATGCAACTGATAATGGTATCTATCTCAATATGCCATCATTGCTTACCCGTCGTGGTGGCCGTGGCGGATTTGGTGGATTCGGTCAGCAACAACCACAAGGTGATCCTGTGAAAAGAGCATTGGATCAACTGGAAGTAGTGAGGTGTTTTTCCGTGAAGCGAAAGCCTATGCAGAAGCACCATCTCATGCTACTACAAACCTGAAACTGGAAGCAGTGAAAGGACTATTCACCAAAAAGCAAAAGCTTTTCATCACTTGTAATATTGTGAAGGAAATGCTGGTAGCGGTAGACTTTGTAAAAGAGTTTGGATTTGATGTGGTTATTGTTGGTGGAAGTGATAGCTATCTGATAGCTGATCTTCTCAAGCAATACAATATCCCTGTAATATTAGGACAGATGCATAATCTTCCAACAATGGTTGATGATGATGTGGATCAACCTTATAAAACACCTGCCATATTACAGAAAGCCGGAGTGTTATTCGCTATTTCTGATGATGATGCCAACACCCGTTCACGCAACCTGCCATTCAATGCAGGAACTGCAGCGGCTTATGGATTAACAAAAGAAGAAGCCTTGTCTGCCATCACTCTTAATGCTGCAAAAATTTTGGGTGTTGCCGATAAAACAGGTTCTATTGAAGTGGGTAAGGATGCGAATATCGTTATCAGCGAAGGCGATATCCTCGATATGAAATCAAGTATCATTACTCATGCATTCATACAGGAGGACGTAGTGTTGATCTTACTGACAAGCACAAACAATTGGCAGATCGTTATAAATACAAATACGGGATCAAGTAAATAAATTATTGGTCTTCAATAGAATCCCCCTCGCACATAGGGGGATTTTTATTTTTTATAATTTTGTTCACATCTTTTTACTTTTCGCTGGCATAGTTCTTGGAGATTCATAAATTGAGGCCTATATGGCTACGAATCACTATGCCTATTGTAAATTCGCAAAAATCATAAACCATGTTTTCAAAATCAGTATGTTCTTTATTAGTGGTTACAGTATTGCTCACTGGAATTTCCTGTTCCAAGAGCAGTGGGGGTGGTACAACTGATACTATCGCTTCTATTGTAACGCAGGGAACCTGGAAAGTCCATCTGTTTCTTAACGACACAAAAGATGAAACGGCAAACTATAGTACCTATACATTCACTTTTAACAGTAATGGATCAATGACTGCGGTGAATGGTGGAGTAACAACAAATGGAACCTGGACAGAAACTGTAGATAGCGGCAAAACCAAGTTCGTTTTAAAATGGGCAGGAGGAGGAATACCTGTGTTGTTATTGCAGATTGAAGAAGATTGGATATTAAAGACGAAGTCTGCTACTATGATAGAGTTGACGGATGTTACAGCTACGAATAATGATGAGATTCATTTTCAGAAGATGTAGTCGGGAAGACCGGAAGACCGATGCGTTTGTGGTTTGAAGTCCCTGATATTAAAGTCCGGAAGA
>JBGAQE010000113.1:0-14380 GCA_044220885.1 Chitinophagaceae bacterium | reverse complement strand
TCTTCTTCCTTAGCTCTAACAGAGTAGGTGCCGAATTTATAGATGGATTGAGGAGTAAGTCCCAAGTGCCCCATCACAGGAATACCCGCTGCCACTATCCTGTTTACAGCTTCAATAATTTCTTCACCACCTTCCAGTTTTATGGCATGGGCTCCTGTTTCTTTCATTATTCGAATGGCAGAAATCAAGGCTTCTTTTGGATTTGATTGATAGGTACCGAAAGGAAGATCCACCACCACCAAACAACGTTGTACTGCTCTTATCACCGAAGAAGCATGATAGATCATCTGATCGAGAGTGATCGGTAATGTGGTTTCATGTCCAGCCATTACGTTTGATGCAGAGTCGCCAACTAAAATAATATCTATTCCTGCTGCATCGAAAATACCCGCAAAAGAATAGTCATAAGCTGTGATCATGGAAATCGGAACCCCGGCTTCCTTCATCTTATGTAATGTATGGGTAGTGATTTTCTTAATTTCCTTATTTACAGGCATAGGATGTAAGTTGGTTTGAATAAATGTACTACAACAATCTGATAACAGGTTGAAGGAAGGGGAGGATTAAAAAATCAAGTTGCTATTTGCTTTGAAAATAGGTCAGGCTTTCTGCAGTTCGGTATATAGATGTTGTATCAATCCATCAGCCAATCCGATTTTTGGTACAAAGATCTCATCTATATCGGCCCAACGCATAACATTTATATAAATCTGTAATGCCGGTACAATTACGTCGGCTCGGTCTTCACGTAAATGATAGATACGGATACGATCTTCCACAGTGAAGCTATTGAACTCTTTATAATAGTCTTTGAGTAAATCCAGTTGCAACGGTTTTCCTTCCTTCTTTTTAGATATGGAGAATATCTTATTGATATTACCTCCTGATCCGATAGCTACAATATCAGAAAATCCCTTTGTCTCTTTCTTTACGAAATCTTTCATTTCATCCCAATGGCTATCGTCCACTTGCTTTTTAAGTAATCGGATGGTACCAATATTGAAAGATCTTTTGAAGACCAGTTTGTTTCCGGCGAAAAAAGTAAGTTCGGTGCTACCACCACCTACATCAATGTACAGATAAGTATGGTCGCTGTCCAGGTTTTCAGCAATATGGTTTTCGTAAATAAGGGAAGCTTCGGTATCGCCTGTAATCACTTCGATGGAGATGCCCGTCTTTTCTTTAACCCTGTTGATTATATCTGATGAATTGGTGGCATCTCTCATGGCTGAGGTAGCGGCCGCTTTAAGATGATCCAGAGGTACACCATAAGCATCCAGGAGATGGCGGTAAGCCCTCATGGTATTCATGATCATAGTTTCTTTCTCCTCAGAAATTTCCTTCTTTTCAAATACATCAAATCCCAGGCGTAATGGCACCCTCACCAGGTTGATCTTTTGAAACTGAGTATGATTATCAGCAGTGGGAACTACATCCGAGATAAGCAGTCGGGCAGCATTACTTCCTATGTCAATCGCAGCCAGTCTCATGGGTTACTCCTTTTTTTAGCTACTCAACCTGCCACTGTTTCTGATGCCAGAAGGGGAATGGCACTTGTTTTGTCAAGTGTTTTCTGATGTAAATAATTATAGATCTCAACCTGTGACCGGATTTTCTTCTTCCCTTTTTCACTTACATACCGGTTCTCCAGTTCGTTGTCCAAAATTCTGGCTTTTATGTTATCACTCAATTGTATCTCCAGTATATTTTTCAACACTTTCTTAATATTCGGATCCAGGATAGGACAGGTGGCTTCCACCCGATGATCGATATTCCGAACCATCCAGTCGGCCGATGAGATGAATACTTTCTCATTCCCATTGTTATGGAATATGAAAACACGGGCATGTTCAAGGTATTCATCCACGATGCTGATGGCTTTCACAGGTTCCTTGAATTTCTTGTTTTCTGTAAGCATACAGAATATACCACGGATAATAAGACGCAATTCCACTCCGCTTTTAGCAGCTTCAGATAGTTTCATTATAAGATCCTCGTCTGAAAGAGAATTCATCTTGAGTGTTATTGAAGATGGCTTTCCTTCTTTGGCGAACTTTATTTCACGGGCTATCAGTTTATTCAATTCTTTTCTCAGGCCAACAGGACAAGGTATGATTGTTTTGCAGGCTTTGAGATAATGCATTCCATCTTTCCACTTTTCCAGATAATTGAAAATGCGGTTTACATCAGCCATAATATGCCTGTCGGACGTAAGCAGGCAATGGTCGCCATATATTTTAGCTGTCTGTTCATTCAGGTTGCCCGTGCTTACAAAACCATAGTGAACAGTATGGTTATTGACCCTTTTTTTGATCATGCACATTTTTGCATGCACTTTCAGATTGGGGATACTGATCATAACTTTTACACCTTCTTCTTCCAATCGAAGTTTCCATTCCAGATTAGCTTCTTCTTCAAACCGCGCTCTCAATTCAAGCATTACGGTCACCTCTTTTCCATTTCGTACCGCATTGATCAGAGCGTTTACAATCTTCGAGTTTTCTGCCAATCTATAGGCCGTTATTTTTATTGCTTTTACATCGGGGTCGATAGCTGCTTCGCGAAGCAGATCAATCAAGGGACTGAATGAATGGTAGGGGAAATTGAGGAGTATATCATTTTCAAGCATTACATCTGTAACGCGCAATGAGTTTTTTAAGAGGGGATGAAGGAAGGGTTTTTTACGCAGGTTCTTCTTTGTGAATACATCCGGAAAATTCATGAAGTGACGGAAGTTATGGATCCTTCCTCCAGGAATCACACCATCCTTTTTTGAAATATTCAGCTTCTTCATGAGGAAATCGAGAAGGTCTTTATTCATTTCCTTATCATATACGAACCGGACTGTTTTTCCTTTTCTCCTGTTCCTAAGTCCTTTTTCGATTTTCTGAATGAGATCGGTAGAAACATCATTGTCAAGATCTATTTCAGCATCTTTTGTAGTCTTGAAAACCCAGGCCTCATATCTGTTATACCCAAAAAATGAGAAAATGCTCTTAAGGTTATATCGTATTACATCTTCCAATAATATGATATGGTTTTCACCTTGAGGTGCCGGGAGCTTCACAAAACGGCCGGTAACTTTTGAAGGGACCTCAATAACTGCGAATTTTCTTTTTAGGGAGCCGTCTTTTTTAGATAGCATCACTCCGAGGTAAAGGGATTTGTCGCGCAGGTAGGGGAACTGGGGGATACTTTCCACCATGAGGGGGATGATATTGTTCCTGACTTCTTCCTCAAAATAGGTTTCAACAAATTTCTGCTGTTCTTTAGAGAGCTGTTTTTCGGAAACGAGGTGGATATTATCGGCAGCCATTTCGGTTCTAAGCTGTTCCCAGATCTTATTAAAGGTGGTTTGTTGTTCTAAAACAACCTGTTGTATCTCTTCAAGGATCTTGCCGGGGGCAATTTCCAGGTGCATATTCTTGATTTTTGGGCCAACTTCGGCCATTCTTTTCAGGGTAGCGACCCTTACGCGGAAGAATTCGTCGAGGTTATTGGAGAAGATGCCCAGGAATTTAAGCCTTTCTTTCAGGGGTACGGTAGGGTCGGCCGCTTCCTGCAGTACACGGCCGTTAAAGGAGAGCCAGCTGATGTCCCTAACTATCGTTTTTCGTTTCAATACAGGCATTTATACCAGTTTTTCCCAAAGTTGGCCTCCTTTAGGGATACCCTCAAATTAAATATTTATTATTTTTACAGTTGGCTGATGGCGACCGCTTTTGCGACCATTTTAGGGACACCCCAAAAAAAACGGTCACCGCCAATTACTTATAATCCACAGGTGTGAAGAATTCTACCAAAAAAAAAGGTAAAATCTTTTGTGGGTAAGCCTATTTTCCCGACCTTTGCCGTCCTAAATTTTTTTACATCATGGCTAGAGTATGTCAGGTGACCGGTAAAGTTCCTGTATCAGGAAACAAGGTATCACACTCCAATATCAAGACCAAGCGTCGCTTTCTGCCTAATTTGCAGGTGAAGCGTTATTACCTTGCTGAGGAAGGAAAATGGATCACCCTGAAAGTGTCCACTGAAGCCATCCGTACCATCAATAAGAATGGTTTATTAAGCGTGGTGAAAGAGCTGAGAGCGAAAGGGGATAAAATCTAAAACGAATTAAAAGCTATCAATAATGGCAAAGAAAGGAAGCAGAGTTCAGGTGATTTTGGAATGTACCGAGCACAAAACAAGTGGTCAACCAGGTACAAGCCGCTATATCAGCACCAAGAACAAGAAAAACACTCCTGAACGTCTGGAGTTGAAAAAGTACAATCCCATCCTGAAGAAGGTGACTGTACACAAAGAAATCAAGTAATTTGAAATTACCAGGAGCACACTGCTATAAACAGCTTTTGTATTCCTCATTTTCAAATTTCCAAATTATCAAATTTTCAAATTAGTCTCTCATGGCAAAAGCAGCAAAAACGGCGATCAAGACCAAAGACCAGAAAGCCGCCGCAGAAGCAAAAAACTGGACAAAGGTTATTAAGGCTGTTCGCAGTCCTAAGACCGGAGCTTATACTTTCAAAGAAGCTATCGTCCACAAAGAAAAGATCAAGGATTTCCTGGCTCAGAAATAATTCTGGCCTGATATATATTTTTGAAAAGCTGTTCTGAACCGGAACAGCTTTTTGTATTTTGTATTTTCAATACCACCTACTATGAGTTTTTTCGGTAAACTTTTCGGAAAGAAAGAGAAGGAAACCCTGGATCAGGGGCTGCAAAAGACCAAGGATAATTTCCTGACTAAACTTACCCGTGCTATAGCTGGTAAAAGTTCGGTTGATGATGAAGTATTGGATAACCTCGAAGAAGCTTTAGTGAGTGCCGATGTAG
Organism: Chitinophagaceae bacterium; assembly: GCA_044220885.1. Lineage (GTDB taxonomy): Bacteria > Bacteroidota > Bacteroidia > Chitinophagales > Chitinophagaceae > Endoryza. Next base: position 9,544 of record JBGAQE010000113.1, on the reverse strand, counting down.
GCATCGATACTACGGTAAAAATAATTGAGAAGATAGAAGCACGCGTAGCAAAAGATAAGTATGTAAGTACTTCTGAATTGAATTCCCTTTTGCAACAGGAAATTGAAAATATACTGGTAGATGCACCAGAAGGTAATTCCTATGCATTCGATTCTGTTCTTCCATCCAAGCCTTATATCATATTAGTTGTTGGAGTGAATGGTGCTGGCAAAACCACTACTATCGGCAAGCTCGCTTATAATTTTAAGAAAGCAGGGAAGTCTGTTTTATTAGGTGCTGCAGATACCTTCAGGGCTGCTGCTGTTGACCAGCTCACCATCTGGAGTGAAAGGGTAGATGTTCCTATTGTCAAGCAGGGAATGGGTGCTGATCCAGCCTCAGTGGCATTCGATACCGTACAAAGCGGTCTCTCAAGAGGATCTGATGTTATTATCATCGATACCGCAGGTCGTCTTCATAACAAAGCCCATCTTATGGATGAGCTCAATAAGATTAAAAGAGTCATTCAGAAACATATTCCAGAGGCACCACACGAAGTATTATTGGTTGTTGATGGATCCACCGGACAAAACGCTATTGAACAAGCAAGACATTTTACAGCTACCACTGATGTATCAGCGCTTGCCATCACCAAATTGGATGGTACTGCAAAAGGTGGAGTTGTTTTAGCCATCGCTCATCAATTCAAAATCCCGGTGAAGTTTATCGGTATGGGAGAGAAGATGGAAGATTTATTGGTTTTTGATAAGCATGAGTTTGTGGATAGTTTGTTTGCTGTCAAGAAATAGTCCGGGGCGTTTGAAATTTGGAGATTCTGAATTTTAAAGTCCGGAAGACCGGAAGAAATACAAGTCGGGAGTCGTTAGTCGGAAGTCAGGAGTTAGAGAGAAGACCGAAAGTCCGGAAGAAAATACAAATACAAGTAGGGTAGTTAGGTAGTAGGGAAGAAAGGAAGTAGGAGTACAAGTATTTAGTGTGAGAATCGCCCAACCCCGAAGGGGTTGAACAATAATAACCCCGGGTGCAACCCGGGGAGGCAGAAAACAAAAAACCCTTTCAATTTGAAAGGGTTTCTTGTTTATATAAAGTATGATAGACCTAGCTCCCCCTTTAGGGGGTCGGGGGGTTAATTCAAGGTATACCTGATCGCAAACCCACCCCATCCACTTTCAAAATAAGAATACCCTACAAAATTGAATGAAGGTTGCCAGTCGATACTAAGGTCGATGGGAGCGCCTTTGATCTTATAATCTAATCCCAATACACCATCAACACCGATCGCTACACCTGAAGCACGTGAAGGGTATCTGTTCTTCCATTCGTCGTTCCAGAAACCGATATGGGCACCAGGACCGATATACCATTTAAGGCCGGGAGCCCCATTGATATCTCCATGTATTTCATATAAACCGGTTAAACGAACACCATAATTCCAGAAATAAGCGATTCCTTCCAATGCCTTATTGGGTTGTGTGAAATGCTTAAAAGTAATGGCTCCTGGATAAAATTTTACACCCAATGCAGATTTGTAGGAAGAACCTGTTGGCTGCGCAATGGCGAAAAACGAAATCAAGACGAAAACTGAGGCGAAAAGTAATTTTTTCATAAACTGTTTATTAGCTGAATACAGAATCGAAAAAACTATGCCACAATTCAATTCATTGATGTTTTTTCATTAATTATCCGTTAATGGCAGTTCTTTCCCTGAACGAAGCAGTAACAGGCCAATTACGCATGATATAAAAGAAGCAACTAATATGGCGAACTTTGAATTATCTATTATTTCTTTCTCTGAAAAAGCCAGGTTAGCTATGAATATCGACATGGTGAATCCGATGCCTGCCAAAATAGAAGCTCCCCATAGCTGCTTCCAGTTACTGCCTTCCGGAAGTGTGGCCCAACCTCTTCGTATCAACCACCAGCAAAGCAACAGTATTCCAAATTGTTTCCCTATAAATAAACCTGCAATAATACCAAGACTATTACTTGTTGTTAGTCCTTCATACCATCCGCTAACTAATGGCAGACAGGTATTGGCCATTGCAAATAATGGTAATATGATAAACGCAACCGGATTGTGTAAGAAGTGCTGTAGTTTGTAAGAAGGGCTGTTTTCATCCCCAGATGTAAATGGAATACAGAATGCTACTATTACTCCGGAAATGGTAGCATGAATACCAGACTGCATCATGCAATACCACATAACGATGCCTGGCAATAGATAAGCCCATAGCGACATAACCCTTAACTTATTAAGAATGATAAGAACTACGGCAATTCCTATTGCTGCCCCTAAATAAACCAGGGATAGTCCATGACTATAGAAAAAGGCTATGACCAGGATGGCTCCCAAATCATCAATGATAGCAAGGGCTGTAAGGAATATCTTTATAGAAGGAGCTACTCTTTTACCTACCAATGATAACATACCCAGGGCGAATGCAATATCGGTGGCCATTGGTATTCCCATTCCCTGCTGGTAGATAGTGCCTTTATTCATCATAAAATGAAGAAGGGCAGGGAATAGCATGCCACCAATAGCTGCTACTATAGGAAGCAATGCATTCTTTATATCTTTTAATTCCCCAACATATAATTCACGTTCAATTTCAAGCCCGATCATCAGGAAAAAAATGCTCATCAATCCATCATTAATCCATTGCTCAGCACTCAAATCCAATTTTATTCCTCCAAACGATGCATCAAGATGATGATGCCAGATAGAAATCCATTGGCTACCCCAGGAACTGGAAGCAATGCTGATGGAGAGGATTGTGGCACCAAGTAATATCAAGCCACCGGCTTTCTCGCTTTCAAAGAATTTGGTGAATACATTAGATAGTTTGGTTGATGCCATTTTGAACCTATTATAGCATAAAGATATTAAAATACATTTCATCATAGAAAGTCGCTTCGCGACCAATACAGAACCATGATTGAAAGGATATTTAGGATGCACAGGATGGGGCTTTTTTTAAGCTGAACATTCATTTTAGCATAATAAATCATTATCCTGTTTATCCCTGTTATCCTTTCCCATCAGGGGTCCTGTATTTATTGGCCGCTGCGCGACTAATACTGACCATGATATTAAAGGATATTTAGGATGCACAGGATGGGGCTATTTTTCTCTGAGGAAGGTACTGTCATCAGTTTTAGTGGATAAAATAATAATCCTGTGCATCCCTATTATCCTTTCACATCAAGGTTCTGTATTTATTGTCGCGGAGCGACCCTTTGCGTCTCCGCGTCTCTGCGGTAAAAAAGTCGAACACTCAGGGTTTCCCCCTGATTTGGTTACCTTTGCACCACATGAAAACAAGAACATTACTTAAGGATAAGGTCAATATTATTACCCTTGGTTGCAGCAAGAACATGGTGGATAGTGAGGTGCTTAGCGGGCAATTATTGGCTAACGATATTGATGTAGTTCATGAGAGTGGTCGTAAAGACCATAATATAGTTATTGTAAACACCTGTGGCTTTATTGAGAAGGCAAAGGAAGAGTCAATCAATACAATTCTGGATCAGGTTGCTTTGAAACAAAAAGGCAAGCTGGATAAGGTATATGTAACAGGATGTTTAAGTCACAGATATCGTGATGACCTTGAAAAAGAGATTCCTGAAGTAGACGCCTGGTTTGGAACCATGGAACTACCTCTTATACTAAAACAATTTGAAGCTGATTATAAGAGTGAATTATTGGGAGAAAGGCTGTTGGCTACTCCAAGTCATTATGCCTACCTTAAGATAGCAGAAGGTTGTAACCGTACCTGTGCATTTTGTGCTATTCCTTTAATGAGAGGCACACACGTGAGCAAGAGTATGGATGATATTGTTAAGGAAGCAGAAGGGTTGGTGAAAAGAGGAGTGAAGGAGATAATGCTGATTGCACAGGAACTGACTTATTATGGTCTTGACCTATACAAGAAAAGGATGCTGGCCGACCTGATGCAAAGATTGAGTGATGTAAAAGGATTGGAATGGATTCGCTTGCATTACGCATACCCGCATAAATTCCCACTTGAAATACTGGATGTGATGCGTGAACGGGATAATATCTGCAATTATCTTGATATGCCTCTACAGCATGCTGCCAATAACATGTTGAAGGCAATGAAGCGCCAGATTACAAGGGAGGAAATGGAAGAACTCATTGTAGCTGTCAGGGAAAAAGTACCGGGCATCTGTTTGAGAACAACATTGATTGCAGGCTTCCCTGGCGAAACAAGAGACGATGTGGAAGAGTTGAAACTATTCCTCCAGAAGCAACGATTTGACAGGGTAGGTATCTTCCCTTATTCTCATGAAGAAGGAACCTCTGCTTATGATATGATTGATGATGTTCCCGCGGCAGAAAAAGAAAGCCGGGCACAGGAAATTATGGAAGTGCAGCAGGAGATTTCTTTGGAAAAGAATATGGAGAAAGTAGGACAAACCTTTAAAGTTATAGTTGATAAGAAAGAAGCAGGACGATATTTAGGTCGTACCGAATTCGATAGTGTTGAAGTGGATAATGAAGTAGTGATCAACTCAGATAAAAAACTGGTTGTAGGTGATTTTGTAAATGTAAAAATCACAAAGGCTTACGATTACGATATTGAAGGTGAGGTAATTCCCTGATCAATAATTTAGTTTCTTGTAATTGTCAGCTGTTTGTAAATGATATCTCCTTTTGATGTGATACCGGTAACTGTTATCAGATAGGTTGTTCTGGCATCAGCTGTATAAAATTGCATTTGTGTTTTCCCGTTTTCATCTGTTTGCAGATGGCCATTCCAGTAAATGGTTGACCGGTTGTCGCTGAATTGCGCTTCCCTTACAGCATCAACCAGATAATCGGGTTGATAGAAATCTGGCGCAAAATGAAATCCAACAGGATAGAATGCTTTCATATTCTTTTGCTTTGAACTGATATTGCCGGGCAAACCTGTCTTGACAATGATGACACCATTTGCACTTCTCGATCCATATAAAGCCGCTTCAGGCCCTTTCAATACCTCTATATAATCTATATTGTCTGGGTTGATAGAGTTTAGATAATCTGATATTCCATTACTGGTTCTTGCTGGAACGCCGTCAACAATAAGTAAAGGTTCAATGTCGGTGCCGGCAGAATTATCAATACCCTGCATACCACCCCGAATCGTAAGTTGGTTGCCAATCATTACAATACCAGGAATCATTTTAACTGCATTGACTGTGCTTGAAAGGTTGAGTTTTGATAATTGCTCTCTTGTAATGATGTTGGTGAATCGATTTCTGGGATTATCGCCAGCTCTTCCTTTTTTTGCTGATGCTTTAACGGTAATTTCCTGAAGCCATATTTTTGTTTTACTGTTTAAAAAACTATCTGCATAGCTTTTTGTAAAGGCCTTGATGTTTTGTTGTATGGCTGAGTCGGTAATGCAATAGGTTTCTGTAGACGATTGATTCTGGATTACCGTTTTATCATTTTCAAGTTCTATTAACCAATCGCTTACCTGTTGATTTTTTGTATCAGCATATATAAAGAACTTTGTGCTGTCGTAAAACCTGGTTTTTTTGAATTCAAAATAGCCATCATTATCTGTTGTGTCGAATAATAAAATATTTCGTTGTTCCTCCGACATCAGGGAAATCGGCTGTCTGTCTACTGGTTCTTTATTTGGTTTCAATAAACGTCCTTTAATTATTATACCTGGCATTTCAGTAATGGAATCCGTTTTGTTTATTACTATAGGTTTTATTTCTAAAGGTGAGTTTTCGGCTATTAAAAGTGGTTCCTTATCACTTACCATCAGTTCCTTAAAAGGGAATCGGTTTTGTAGGAAAAGACTGGGATTCGATTTTTCTGAGTAATTGAGGAATGATGGAGCCATTGAATTGGGTACCAGTTTCTGATCAGTTACAGAAACAGATAAAAGGGCTTGCATAGGTTTTCCGGCAGTATCCGTGATGGCAACAGATAATTTAACACTGGAGCGCCCCATGTATTCTTTTTTGTCAGTTTCTACTTTTACAAAAGCCGATTCTGTTCCAGTATAAACCTTCCTTCTGCTTACCAGTTCCTGCTTTTCATCAAAAAGGAAAAACTCTGCAATACCCGCTGGAAAATTCTTTTTCGGAATGGTTACAGCATACATGCCTTTACCCATTGCACTGAAACAGATTCTTCCTTTCGACATTCCAATCAAATAACTAACCGGACTCTTGGTATACAATAGATCGCTGAGTCCGATTCTTGCATATATGTTTGAGGCATCTTCTTTTGTTATGGCCAACTGATAGGCATTGACAGGTACATCAGGCAAATTGATCTCTTTCCATACAGCCCCATCTTTGGTTATGATAGCCTTGTATTTTCTGGTTTTTATGGGTTGAAAAACAAAGCTGCCTGAGCCTGTTGAATTGGTTTTGAAACTGGCAACAATACTATCCCTGCTATCTTTCACTATTCCGGAAACAGGAAAGGGATTTCCATTTTTATCAAAAGATATTACTGCCACTTTATTATCAATTCCGTTGATTAACCAGTTGCCTTCAGGAATCAGCTGAACATCTGCAAAAGGTTTTCTAATGGAAATTTCCTTTAAGCAATTTTCATTTCCTAATGAAGACGTTATTGAAAGAACATTTGAAATATAGACCGGGCAGTAGAATATTCCATTGGGATTATTAACTGCCATTTCCTTAGTATAAGCCCTGATTGTATAATAGCCGGTTGTAATATTATGTGGTATCGGAATAGCTGCTTCTAACCTTAAGTCACCAGATTCCAATATAACGTGACTTATTATACTATCGTTGGCATTTATCAGGTCTATATAAACAATTTCAGGAGTGGTAATTGGAATTCTGTTCGATTGTTGAATGAGATATGCTTTACACCAGATGGTGCCACCAGCCGATTGAACTGTTTTGTCTATATGCAGAAACAAGGAACTGCTGTTGTCAACCGTATTTACCAGTTTTGCTGCCAATGAATTCAGTATTTCATATCCGGCTTGTTGTGACTTTACACTAAAGGAAAAACAGCATACAGCGAAAAGTAGGATAATATGTTTTCTGAGCATCCTTAAAGCTACCAATATTATTTTATTTGAAATGATGGTGGGTTGAATTATAGTTTCCTTTCATTTGTTATATCGTGGACCGGTTCCTGAATTCCCTTGGAGAAATACCCATTATCTGCTTAAAGGTTCGGTTAAAGGAACTGATATGTGAAAAGCCCGTAGCGAATGCGATGGATACCATGCTTTCAGGTTCCTGTTGTAATAATTTACAGGCTTCGCTGATGCGGATTTCATTGAGGAAGCTTACATACGTTTTTCGAGTCCTCTTCTTGAAGTACCTGCAGAATGCCGGAACGGTAAGATGGGCTTTGGCCGCCACTTCATTCAGGCTGATAGTTTCCGAAAAATGCTCCAATGTATATTGGTAGATGGTATTTAATCTGGCCCCTTCCGATTCATTAAATTGAAGCGGTTGTGAAAGGGTAGATAAGGCAGATAATCCTTTGTTGCTAGCAAATGCCTGTAATAATTCTATGAACCTTGCAATTTGTAATGACCCTTTTGAGCTACCCACACTTAGGATGAGTTTTATGATTGCTGTTTGAGATGCCTGAGGGAGTTTACAACCCGCTGGAAATTGCTCTAGCCATTTCCTGATCAGTTTTAATTCAGGCAATTTTAATAATGGCTCCAGATCCCCTTTTTCATTGAAGAAAATAGTAACAGATTGCGAAATTTTCTTATTTCTTTTATCAAAGTAGCTGGCATCGCTTTTAAAGATATGTGGCTGATTGGCTCCAATAACAAAAACATCTCCTGGTTGAAAATGATGCATCGATTCTCCGACCAATAGAGTTCCTTCTCCCTGTTGAATCCAGGTGATCTGTATTTCATGGTGGCGATGCAGATGATTATAGAAGTAAGGAAGACGGTCTTCCTGTATGATAATGCTCTTGTCTTTTGGAACAGGTATTGTAAAGGGAATTACTTTCATTATACCGATATTAATGATATAAAGGCTAAAATTACATAAAATGGGTTAAAATATGCATAGAATACACCAATCCGCGTATAGGAGACTATTTGAACTTGGGGTATTTTTGAAAAAAATCAGTATATGTCATTTGAATGGAAAGGGGTATTCCCCGCACTTACAACTAAATTCACCAGCAATGATGAATTAGACCTCGACCTGTTTAACCATAACCTTCAATTCCAGATTAAAGCCGGGGTAGACGGTATTATACTTGGTGGTACTTTGGGTGAAGCCAGTGTACTCACTACCGATGAAAAGGAAAAATTGGTAAAGTATGCGATTGAGAAATGTGAAGGCAGAGTACCTGTAGTAATAAATATTGCTGAAGGATCTACCAAGGAAGCTCTCCGTCAGGCTGATCTGGCAAAGAAATGGGGTGCACAGGGATTGATGATCCTTCCTCCAATGCGTTATAAAAGTGATCATAGGGAAACAGTGACCTATTTCAAAACGGTTGCCGATTCTACCGATTTACCAATGATGATCTATAACAACCCGGTTGATTATAAGATAGATGTAACGATCGATATGTTTGCCGAACTGGTTGAATGCAAGAATATAGGTGCAGTAAAGGAAAGCACCCGTGATGTAACGAATGTTACAAGGCTTATCAACAAGTTTGGGGATCGTATCAAAATACTTTGTGGAGTTGATACCCTGGCAATGGAAGAATTATGTTTGGGAGCGGATGGTTGGGTTGCCGGACTTGTTTGCGCATTCCCTGCTGAAACTGTAGCTATTTATCGTTTGGTGAAAGCTGGAAAGATTGCTGAAGCAGCAAAGATATACCGTTGGTTCATGCCACTGTTGGAACTGGATATTCATCCAAAGCTGGTACAATATATTAAGCTCGCTGAAAAGCAGGCAGGTATAGGTTCTGAATCTGTAAGGGCTCCAAGATTGACCCTTGTTGGTGAAGAAAGAAAACGTATCCTGGAAGTTATTGACACTGGCATCGCCACCCGCCCCGTTCTGCCCGATTACCTTAACTTGTAAGGAATATCATTTTATGGGAAAAGCCGCATTGTTATTGCTGCTCGGATTGCTTCAACTGAACACTGTAATGGCACAGTTCGATAATCCCATGCCTGGACCTCTCCAGGTATCTTCAAATGGTCATTATCTGCAATATCAGGATGGCAAGCCTTTTTTCTGGTTAGGGGATACCGGATGGGAATTGTTTCACAGATTGAAAAAGGAGGAGATCAGCCTATATCTGGAGAATAGAAGACAAAAGGGTTTTAATGTAATACAAGCTGTGATCTTAGCTGAATTTGACGGACTACGAAAACCCAATCAATATGGAGAAATCCCCTTCCGGAATTTAAATCCGGATATGCCAAATGAGAAATATTTTGAATTGGTAGACTGGACGGTGAAGTTGGCACTGGAAAAGAAAATATATATGGGTCTTTTACCAACCTGGGGGGATAAGGTAAATTTGCTTTGGGGAGAAGGGCCTAAGGTATTCAATGAATCGAATGCTTATAGTTATGGCTTGTTTCTGGGAAAA
>JBGAQE010000112.1:0-16630 GCA_044220885.1 Chitinophagaceae bacterium | reverse complement strand
GAGACGCAAGGACATTCCTCTGCGCCCTGCGCCTCTGCGGTTAAATTTTATCGATATTAATGAAACTAACCATTGTATCAGCTCCTCTGAACTTATTGAACTTATTGAACTCTAAACTATTTACTTATTATCTATCTAGAATTTATAATTCGAAACTCACTTCATAATAAGGGAAACCCAAATCCCCCGAATATTGAACGATGCACGGGAAAGTAAATCCAGAAGTTGGAGGTTGATATCTATAGCCGAAATTTAGATGCCCGAATGTGGAAGTGAATGTGCCTCCATCGTTAGTGAAATCCTCAGTAGCAATCAAAGGAGTTATACTCTGCTCCAACTTCAAAGTAATTCTTGTAGTATCCTTTCCTATCAGATAGTTTAATCCCACTGGGAAAAACACAACCCCCGAACCATCAAGGCTAAATCCACCAAAGCCTACTCTCATACCTAATCCATCTTGCTTTTTGCCAAATCGGGTATCAAAATTGAAAGATGCTAAATCCAGGTCCGCCAAGTTCAAAATAAACAGATTTAGCTTTCCAGATTGCTGTGCTGCTACCATATTTCTATCAAGGAAACCAATACTATCAAAAAAACCTTCTTCATAAACTCATTTTTAGAAAAGACAATAATTATAACTGATTGCTGTCAATAAAAAGTTAAATGATATTAACTTCTCTTTCGAGAGAAATACCAAATCGGGCTTTTACAGACTGAAGTATCATTTCACTTAGGTCATAAATCTCTTTTCCTGTAGCATTCCCGTAATTGACGAGAACCAAGGCCTGACTGGCGTGACAGCCTGCATCGCCACTCCGATACCCCTTCCAGCCACATTGTTCTATAAGCCATCCTGCTGCCAGCTTTACAGATTGATCCAATTGCGGAAAAGCTACTATTGAAGGGAATGAAGTTTTTATTTGTTCAAAAGTATCGTGGCTAACGACTGGGTTTTTAAAAAACCTGCATTTCCGATTATTGCAGGGTCTGGTAGTTTGGATGTACGGATGCGGATAACAGCTTCAGAAATGGCCGAAACTGAATATTCGGTTACTCCCATGCGCTCCAATTCCTGAGTAATGGCTCCATAACTGGTATGGAAAACCGGCTTTTTATGGAGACGGTAAGTAACTTTCAGGATTATGTATTTACACTTAAGTGATTTATTAAAAACGCTTTCCCGATACCCGAATGCACAATCGCTTTTGGTAAATGTGTGTATGCGCTTTTCCTGAATATGCCAGGCTTCAAGGCTCCAGAACACATCTTCAAGCTCTTCACCGTAGGCCCCGAATATTCTGCATAGGCGACGCTCCTACACTGCCTGGAATAAGAGAAAGGTTCTCTAACCCTCCCCAACCCTTTGATATGCAATGCTTCACAAATCCATGCCAATTTTCACCGGCTCCTGCACTAACATATATAAATTCGGGATCTTCATGTACCAGCTCAATACCCATGATCTCATTCTTCAAAACCAACCCATCAAAATTCCTTGTAGAAGCTATGTTAACGCGCCACCTAATACAAGCAAGGGCTGGTTACCTAAGGGTAATTCTGTAAGGAATCGGCATCATTTAATATGGAAAAATACCTTGAGGTAGTCTCTATATGAAAAGTATTGTATGGCCTTAGAGAAATATTTTCCAACATCTTCATATTCTATAATTTTTCCTGAGCAATAATACGTTAATTCAAGACGGAGAAAATTGATTTGCATTAAATTTATTCATAATTTTCTGACCAGTCTCACTAATTGAAATCATGGAAGCAATCACTAACGCTTACCCTTCTTGCTTATTTTTTTCAGTAATTTCTGCACAGGATAACAATCGCTTGATAGCGTCCAGACCCATTATTGAAAGCGCCGTAAAGAAATACGATGAAGGTCTTTACAAGGAAGCAATAGCCCTTTACAAGAAAATTCCCCGTTCAGACACTAATTATGTATGGGCCCTACGAATCTAGGAATGAGTTATACTGCCGATAGCCAGTTTAATGAAGCCATCAAGGTATACACAGAAGGATTATCATTAAAGCAGGAAAGGGAAAGAGAACCGGATTTGTATAATAACTATGCCAGTCTTATTGATGATATGGGAGACCATGAAAAAGCTTTAGCCATTTATGATACAGCTATTGCAAAATATCCAACCTACTCCCCTTTGATGTTGAACAAGGCCACAACCTTATTAAAATTGAACAGGTCGGCTGAGGCAGAGTTGCTTCTACAGAAGAATCTGCTGATTAATCCATATTCAATAAGCTCACACTATATGCTGGGCCTGGCAGCCCTGCAACAGGGAAAGATAGTCCAGTCATTTATAAGTTATTTCAGCTATCTGATGATGAGCCCCGATGGCCGCTATTTTCAGAATTGCATAAACAATCTGAGTGTGATAGCAAACAACAGGGATGATATAAGACAGTACATTGACAACAGGAAAGAATCACCAACAGAATCTTACCAGCTACTGGAGCAGATCATTCTCTCAAAAATTGCACTCGATAAAAACTACAAATCTCTTATAAAACTCGACGATGCCATCTGCAGACAAATTCAGGTTTTGTTTGAGAAAATGGAATACAATGCCTCCGACAACGATTTCTGGATGCAGTATTATATCCCTCTTTATAAAAAAATATTTGAAGAAAAGAAGTTCGAAACCTATGTATATTATATTTTCTCTAATGTGAATATTGAATCCATCCAGAATTATAATAAGAAAAACAAAAAGGAAAAAGATGCTTTGATCAGTGAAATCGTAGCCTATCTCAACGATATAAGGGTAACAAGGGAACTCTTCTTAGAGAATAGAAAGAAAGCAAGTACCCGCTACATGATTTCTGATGGGGCAGTATCAGGGAAAGGCACCTATGCCAGCGATGGGGAAAAACTGGTTGGCCCCTGGGAATTTTATTATCCTGCTGGCAATTTGCGTTCTGCAGGAAAATATAATGACAATGGGGAACAGATAGGCACCTGGACTTACTATTATCAAAATGGAGCAAAAAGAGTGATTGAAAATTATGTAAACGGACAACTTGAAGGTGAAGCTATATTCTATTATGAAAATGGAAACCTTTCATCAAGAACTTTATACCATGATAACAAGGAAGAAGGCGAAAGCATTTCTTTTTATCTATCAGGAGCTGATCGTACAAAAGAACATTACAAGAATGGCAAACTAGATGGAGAAAAGAGGATTTACTATACAAATGGAATGCTTCATTTTATTGAAAACTATGTAGCAGATTCATTGGCAGGAAAAGCTTTCTCTTATCATCAGAATGGTTTGCTGGAATCAGCTTCCAACTATACAAATGGGAAAATTGATGGCCCTATAAAAGGATATCATGAAAACGGGCAACTTTCTTATGAAGGACAATACAATAATGATGAGATTACTGGAACATGGAAAAGATATCATGCAAACGGACAATTGAAAGCCATTGAAAACTATGTAAACGGACTAATGGAAGGTGAATATATAGAGTATCATGACAATGGGAAGAAATCTCAGCAAGGAGTATTCCAGAAAGGGAAATCAGATGGAGATTTTTCTTATTTCGACGATGATGGGATATTGTATTCAATACTTACCTATGAAAAGGAAAAGCTAAAAACAGCCCGCTATTTCGATAAAACCGGAAAACAGATAAGCGCCTCTAATGTAGTTAATAAGAAAATGAACCTTGTCACTTATCGTCCGGATGGCACCAAACGTACCCAACTGAACTATAATGAAAAGGGTGAAGCAGAAGGTATGGAAACGATTTATTATCCTTCAGGAAAAGTTAGTGAAACAAATAATTATGTAGAAGGCTTGCTGCAAGGAACAAGTGTTACCTACCATCTAAATGGCAAAAAGAGCCTCGAGGTGGAATATACAGAACAGAAGAAAAATGGATATTATAAAACTTACCACAGCAGTGGGAAAGTAAGTTATGAAGGATGGTTTCAGGACGGTGAATCTCAAGGCAACTGGATTACAACTGATGAAATGGGTACGGTCATTACGCAGACGGCCACTCTAAATAGTGAAACACACGGTGTAAATCAGGAATTCTGGCCAAATGGTAAACTAAAGGACGAAACCATCAACCAGCATGGTTGGGTGAAAACATATACCCAATTTGATACTACTGGTAAAGTGATTCACAAAGTCGATCTTTCCAATGGTACCGGAAGATATACCATGGTCCACTTGAATGGCAAATTATACGCAGAAGCCGATTATATCAAGGGATCGCTTGATGGGATTTATAAATATTACTATTTCGATGGCAGTCCATTTTCCATTTCGTATTATAAAAGAGGCCTAAGAGACAGTATTTATAAACAGTATTTCTATGGTGGTCAGTTGCAGACAAGCGGACAATTCAGGATGGGAGAAAAAACAGGCACCTGGACAAATTATAAAGAAAACGGTAAAAAATATACTTCTGAACAATATCTAAATGGGGAAGTACATGGTAAACGACTCTATTATTTCGACAATGGTAAAACAGATACAGAAGTAAGCTACGAATCAGGATCAAGGGAAGGTTGGCTTAGTAAATTTGATTCTACTGGAGCATTGATTTATAAAATAAAATATGACAATGACCTTCCTGTAAGTTATACGTACACAGGCAAAGACGGGCAACTGGTTCCAGAAATACCTTTTATAAATAATAGCGGGAAACTAACCAGTTATTATGCCAATGGAAATCTTTCGGCCACTCTTGAATTTTCAGATGGACATTTTGTTGGAAGCTTGAAATACTATCATTCAAATGGCAAACTTAGGTCTGAAAGTACTGAGCAGTATGGAGAATCAGAAGGGCCTATGAGAGAGTTTTATCCAGATGGTCAATTAAAAGCTGAATGGATGTATTCCGGTGACAATCCTCACGGAAAATACACAACATATAATTCCAAAGGCGTTAAACTGGAAGAAGGCACTTATTACAATGGTGAATTGAATGGTCCTGTTAAATACTATAAGGAAACCGGTCAACTTAAAGAAACCCGTATTTATTATTTCGGAACGCTATTAGATGTAAAAAAATGAGAATATCAATATCCATAAGCACTCTCCTGCTTTTCATACTGCCCCTGTTCAGTATATCCCAGAATACAGAAGCTATCAGGGCGAAATATCCTGGTGAAGAAGCTGTAATACTTAATATGTCTGAAACATATAAGATTACTATTGAAAATGGGGTTCCTGTAGTAGAAAGTAAAGACAACCAGCAATTACTCTACTTATCGGCAAACACTTCAGCCTACATGAGTCGTTATGGATTTTCCCATAGCGGTTTCAATCCTGTTTTAAACTATGAAGCCTATACAAAAACTGCAGATAATAAAAAAGTGAAGGTGACTGAGTTTAAGACAAACGATAATAACTCAAGCAGTATATTTTATGATGATATCAAGGAAACCATGTTCGATTTTCCGGCTTTAGGGCCTGGCGCTATCGGCAACCTAGATCTGACCATTGCTCATAAAGAACCGAAATTATTATCCCCCTTCTATTTCTCCCGTAGAATTCCTGTAATAAATGCAGAACTTAAATTGATCTTCCCAAAAGAAATGTCTGTTAAGTACATAATAAAGGGATTGGAAAAAGACAGGATTCAGTTTACACAGGACACAAAACGAGGAGATATCATCTATAGTTTCAAGGTGACGGACATGCCGGCAGAAAAATCATATGCCGATGCTCCGGAGAATGCTTACTATGCTACACATATCATCTTTTATATTGAAAAATATAAAAATGAGAAGAATGAAGAGATCAGCTATCTGGGGGGATTGGATGATTTACATAAAATGAACTACGGTCATGTTAAGAATATAAACAAAGAAGTAAGTGCAGAAACAAAAAGAATTGTAGACTCACTTATTGCGAATATTAGCTCACCTGAACAGAAAGCAAGAAAAATATACCAATGGGTTCAGAAAAGCATAAAATATGTTGCATTTGAAAATGGCATGGAAGGTTTTGTACCCAGAGATGCCAATCTTGTTTGCAGCCGCAGATTCGGAGATTGTAAGGATATGAGCAGTATTCTTACACTGATGTTAAACTATGCAGGGGTTACTGCTTATTATACGTGGATTGGCACCAGACATATTCCCTATGATTACAATGAGGTTCCCACCCCTATTGTAGACAACCATATGATCTGTACCATCAAATTAGGAGATGATTATATTTTTCTGGACGGAACAGATCCTACTTGTGTATTTGGAATACCGTCTGAACATATCCAGGGCAAACAGGCATTTCTGGGAATAGATGAGAATAACTACAAAATTCTGAGAGTGCCGGTTCCTTCAAAGGAAACAAGTCAGGTTGCTGATACCACTTATC
This sequence comes from Chitinophagaceae bacterium, assembly GCA_044220885.1. GTDB lineage: Bacteria > Bacteroidota > Bacteroidia > Chitinophagales > Chitinophagaceae > Endoryza. Next base: position 10,265 of record JBGAQE010000112.1, on the reverse strand, counting down.
TTGAATTGACTGAATCAGGAATAAAAGGTGTTATTTCTGTAGGGATGAGCGGTTATTATTCCATGGATATGCACAGCTCACTGAATTATGTAAATGAAAAAGACAGGGAAGAATATTTCAAGAAAATTTTCAACAGAGGATCAAATAAGTTCAAGTTGACAAACTATGAATATCCTGATCTTTCAAACGCCAACAAGATTTTACTGAAAGGAAATTTCGACCTGCAGGGATACGCCAAAAAAGTAGCCGATGAATGGTATATAAACCTTAATCTTTTCAAGTTCTATGAACATCAGGAAATAGATTATCCCAAAAGGAAGTCGCCTATTGAATTCGACCATCTATCCTCGCGTAAATATGTAACAGTGCTAAAAGTTCCGGATGGCTATCAGGTATCCTATCTTCCAAAAAGCAAGACATACAAAAACGATGTATGGGGTTTTGAGATGACATATGAACAGAAAAACAATCAGGTCATACTCACGCAGGTTTTCCAGAATGACCATATGTTCTTGCAGCCCGATAAGTTTCAGGACTGGAATAAAGTTCTTGAACAATTATTCCCTCTTTATAAAGAAACGGTAAGTCTTTCAAAAAAATAAAATGAAGCTCATGTTGAAATGGTTTTCAATTGCCTTATTAGTGGTTACGAGCCTTTCCATTCAGGCACAGGACAATATTCAGAAAGAATCATGGGTGGAAAAACCTGTCATTCACTCAATAGACGCTAAGCACAATGTTGAATCAGCAGTAATAATCCTCGACAAAAGAAGAATTGAATTTGTTGATGAAAAAGAAGGGCTGTCTGCTTTCAAGACCCTTCACAAAATTGTGAGGGTAAATGATGACAGAGGTATTGAATCTTTCAATAAGGTGTATCTGGGTGTAACCGATAATGCAGATATTGTTGATATCAAGGCAAGGACAATTTTACCAAACGGTAAGATAATTGATCTCGACAGAAGTAATATCAAAGACCTTAAAGATGAGGATGGGAATATGTATAAGATATTTGCCCTTGAAGGTTTAGAGAAAGGATGTGAAATAGAATATTATTATACTTTTAAAAGGCCTGCTACATTTTTCCTTCGGGAAGTATTGCAGAATTCTGTGCCAGTACTTGATGCGTCAGTTTCCATTATTTCTCCCAAAAGGCTGATATTCGATACGAAGAGTTTCAATTCCCCCGGAATCACATCTACACTAGATACCAGTAGTGCAGAGAAAAGGGAAGTGTCCCTTTCATTAAAGAATCTTGTAGGAGCCGAACAGGAGAAATATTCCAACTATACTGCTAACCTGGCCAGAGTTGAATCGAAACTTTCTTATAACGCTTCCAGAAGTACTTCGGAAAGACTATTCACCTGGAATGAACTGGCAAAACGGTTATTTGATATCTATAATACTTATAGCGATAAAGAGCTGAAAAGAGTGGATGAATTCATAGAGAAAAATGGATTCAACAAATTTTCACTTGAGAGAGATAAGATCATCAGTGTTGAACAATATCTCAAGAAGAATTTCACTACCCGTGATGATATTGATGGAGATGATGCAGAAAACCTGGAAAAAGTAATAAAGAATAAGATATGCAGCTATAGGGGCATCATCCGTCTTTATGGTGCTATTTTCCAGAAACTGGGCGTTTCACTTCAGTATGTGTTAGCCGGCGACCGGTCTACCTTCACCGTAGACAGGGCTTTTGAAAACTGGAACAATACTGAAAACCCGATGCTCTATTTCCCTAACCAAAGAAATTCCTGGCTCCTACCCGTCTGGAAATGCGTTTCCCATGGATACAACCTGACTGGGGTGGTACAAATGGATTGTTTTGTAAAGGAACTACTATTGGTAATTTCACCACAGCTGTTGGTGAAGTGAAAATGATTCCATTGGAAGATTATACCAAAGCAGTAATAATATAGAAGCAAAAGTGACATTAGCCGGCGATATGGATACATTACTGGTTGATATCCGCCAGATCTATACCGGTTATTCAGCGGCAGTTTACAGGGCTTCTTTCAATTTCAGTTCTGAAGAACAGCAGCGCCTTTTCCTGAAAGAGATGGTAAAATTCGGTACCAATTCAGAGAATATAGTTTCAAGCAAATTGAAAACAAGGATTATGAAGGCTATCCCGACAATAAGCCATTCGTATTACAAGCTGTAGTAAAAGCAAGCGAGCTGCTTGAAAAAGCCGGTAATAAGGTCTTGATAAAAATCGGTGATGTTATAGGCCCACAGGTTGAAATGTATCAGGAAAAGCCCAGACAATTCCCAATGGAATTGCCCTATGCCCATGTGCTGGATAGATCCATACAGTTGGTAATCCCTGAAGGGTATTCAGTAAAAATCTTGAAGAACTCAATATCAATCATACCTTCAAGGAGAACAATGAGCCTACAATGAGTTTTGTTTCTGGTTTTACAAAAGAAGGCAACATCGTCAAAATTCATGTAAGGGAAGAATACAGGAATATCTATTATCCGGTTTCTCAGTACGAAGATTTCAAGAAAATAATCAATGCAGCGGCAGACTTCAATAAAATTGTGCTGGTATTGGAAAAAAATAAACATGTCTAAAAATGCGCGGTATTGCTCGGAGCCAGTGGATTGATTGGCAGCCATCTGCTTCCACTTTTACTGGCTTCCGAAGTTTACCAGAAGTTACCATTTTAGTAAGAAGACCACTTAACATAAAAGCATCCAAAGCTAAAAGAGATATTATTGATTTTGAAAATAGCAAACAATTGAAAGATACTATTCCCAATAACCCCGTTGTTTTTTGTTGTATGGGTACTACCCGAAAAAAAAGTAAAGGGAGATATGGCTGCTTACCGAAAAAGTGGATTTTGACATTCCGGTTTCTATAGGCAAAATAGCTTCTGAAAAAAAAGCGGAGACCTATTTATTGGTTTCAGCAGTTGGGGCAGATGCAAAATCAGGAACTTCTATCTTAAATTAAAGGTGAAACGGAATTCGCTCTCAGAGAGCTACAATTTCCATCTCTCTATTTATTCAGGCCTTCTTTGCTATTAGGGAACAGAAATGAAAGCCGGATGGGAGAATTCATAGCACAAAAAATAATGGGGCCCCTTTCCTTCCTGTTCAGTGGAAAATACTCCTTGTACAAAGCTATTGAAGCAAAAGATGTAGCCAACGCAATGTATAACGCCTCCTTGTTGTCTGCCCCGGGAATAACGGAATGTTACTGGAAAGAAATGATGGATCTGATAGACTTATAAGGCATCCACATCTATTATAATCACTACACTTCTGAAGCGTTTATCATTGTGCAGAATAGCAATCTGTTCTAAAAGTTGCTGACGGCATTGTTGTAATATCCCCGGTTCTTTCGGCAATTTTATACTAAGCTCCATCAGGTATTGGTTCCTGATACGGTTTACGATTGGCTCTGCCGGCCCTGAAAGATAATTTCCAAAATCCTTTTTAAGGGCACCCGCAAATATCTTAGCCGCTGTTTCCGCTACCTCTTTTACAGTATGCCTGAATGTTAGTAAGATGAAGCGGTAAAGGCGGATAATTGAAATGCCTTCTGCCTATCAATTCATTATCAAAGAACATGGGGTAATCGTGCAGCTGAACAAAATTCAAAACCGGATGTTTCGTATTCATCACCTGTATCCATACTTGTCCTTGCTTATCTTTTCGTCCTGCTCTCCCACTTACCTGTTCCATCAACTGAAAAGGCTCTTTCATTGACCCTGAAATCAGCAAAGCTTAACAAACTATCTGCATCCAGGATACCTACTAGATGAACATTTTCGAAATCAAGTCCTTTCACTACCATTTGCGTACCCACCAGGATATCGATACGGTGTTGTTCAAATTGCTGGATAAGGGTATCATGCGCTTTGTTTCCCCCTTACACTATCAACATCATCATGCCACTCTGGCATCGGGGAACATTTCTTCCAGCTGTTCCTCAATTTTTTCTGTTCCGAAATTCCTTGTGAAAATTTATCGTTTTCCGCAGGCAGCACAGTTATGAACCTGAGGATACACTGTTCCGCAATAATGACAGTACGGTTGTGTATTCTTGTGAAAAGTGAGTGTAACATCACAATAGCAGCAATGAGGAATCCATCCACAAGTCATACAAACCTGATATGGCGAATAGCCACGCCTGCTCTTTTGGAATAATATAACCTGATGGTTTTCCTGGATGGCATTCTGTATTGCCTGTTGCAATTCAGGACTGATAATGATCTTATTCTTATCTGGACTAACTACTTTCCGGGTATCAATAATGTTTATAGCGGGCATCAATACCCCGCCAAAGCGTTCCAGTAAGGTGGCTAAACCATACCTTTGTCGCATTATAATAACTTTCGCCTTGATGGGGTTGCACTACCCAATACCACTTTAGCTCCAAAAAGTGAAGCATAATAAACTGCTGCATCGCGTGCATTATAACAGGGAGCGGGATCCTGTTGCTTGTACGAAGTATCATGCTCTTCATCTACCACAATCGATCCCAGCTTAGAAAAAGGTAAGAAGAGGGATGACCTTGCTCCTAATACTACACTCAGTTCGCCCGGGAGGCTTTGTATTTTATCAGTTTCTCTTCCATGATATCGTAAACCTTTTTCTTTAACAGATCAACATCATTGGCTGTATATCCGGCAACTGAAATCTCTTCGAGAAATATAGACCGGCTATTGCCCGGGCAAAGGGAAAAGATACTTTTATAATGCATCCTGTTCAATCCATCCAGAAAAAGGATTGGCTTGATTGGTGTCTGTGTTTCAATAGCTATCCTGAAAGCGCCGTCATAAAATTCTTTCAGCGCAGTTTCCCCCATATTGAAAGTGCCTTCCGGAAAAATAAAAATGGAAATATCCTTACTAACTACAGACTTAAGGATGCGAACACTTTTTGCCCTGTTTTCAGAACTGCTTCTATCTACAGTAACAATGGCATTCCTGTAGATATAACCGAAGATGGGCAGTTTTGCCATTTCCACCTTCCCTAATACCCTTGTGGGCTGATGTATGGTATTTACAATTATTGCCGCATCTATATATGAAATATGATTACCAACAAAAATGTAATGCGTTTTCTTATGATGGGGAACCTCATAATAATTCTTATGTCTGATGCCGATAAGATAAAACCAGGAAATACCCCAGAACATACAGGCCTTGTAGATAAAATTACCCCCATGAATTTTTCCCATCAGGGAACCGACCAATACGAATGGTACCACCAGCAGCATCAGGAGCAGGAAAGTCAAAAGCGCATAGATCAGATAGATGACCCTAAAAGGGAATAGCAATACCTTCATTACATCCTAATATTCAACAAAAATAGGAAAGCCAGAGAGATTATTTGCAGTCGCAAGCCCATTCCCTGTCCAGATCAATAACCGTAATTACCACGAGCCCTTTCGATGATGGTGCAATTATCAATCGCACATCCTGACCATCCCTTGTACGGCCTTCTAGTGCATATTTAGGGTCTGGACGGCCATTTGGGTCGCTTTTGGCGTAATTAATAGTGCCTTTCTGCACTATTTCACGTATTTCAGCCTCATCTATATGCCTGCAATCCATTCGGCAGCGGGCATGACGGGTGAAAATATAGGAGGAAGTAGTCCTGTCAAAAGGTTCATTCCCAGTAACAGGGCCTGTACTACCCGGATTTTTTTGTACAAAGTAAAAAAGGGCGGCTACGGCCAGCAGTACAACTAAAATATATTGTTGGATCTTTTTCAAACCAATTTTTGAATGAAAATAAGGCAAAACAAGCTTTTCCTGCTGATCAATTATCTTTGCCGCTCGAATGAACACCAAAAAAACAGTTGCCTTTCATACGCTGGGTTGTAAGCTCAACTTTTCAGAGACCTCCACTATTTCCAGAATGCTGGAAAATGAAGGTTTTGAAAAAAGGGAGTTTGACGAACATGCAGATGTTTATGTCATAAATACCTGTTCTGTTACCGACAATGCCGATAAGGAATGCCGTCACCTGGTTCGCCGTATTCAACGTAAATCACCACAAAGCATGGTGGTGATTACTGGTTGCTATGCACAGTTGAAGCCAGAAGAAATTGCATCCATACCCGGTGTTGACCTTGTACTAGGGGCAGCTGAGAAATTCAATATTGTTAGTCACCTCAGTGAACTCAGCAAAGGTGACTCTGCCAAAATATGCAGTTGCGATATTGAAGATGTAAATATTTTCAAGACCTCTTATTCTCTTAACGACCGTACCCGCACCTTCCTGAAAGTACAGGATGGCTGTGACTATAATTGCTCATTCTGTACTATTCCAATGGCAAGAGGAAAAAGCAGGAGCGATAGTATTGAGAATGTAGTAGCTGAAGTAAAACAAATTGCAGAAAGCGGGGTTAAGGAAGTAGTATTGACGGGTGTGAACCTTGGTGATTTCGGGCTTGGTAATCCTGCACTGGAAGCAGGAAGACCCGGCAGGAAAGAGAATTTCTTCGAACTGGTAAAAGCACTTGATGTTATAGAAGGAATTGAGAGGTACCGGATTTCTTCCATTGAACCCAACCTGCTTACCAATGAAATAATTGAGTATGTTGCAACAAGTAAAAGGTTCATGCCTCATTTCCATATCCCTCTTCAAAGTGGCAGTAATAAGATATTACGATTGATGCGTCGCCGCTATCAAAAGGAATTATATGCCGAACGCGTTGCCTTGTTGAAACAACTGATGCCGCATTGCGCTATTGGAGTAGATGTGATAGTGGGTTTCCCTGGAGAAACTAAGTCAGAAATAACAGGAATAAAGTACTGAGACAATTATCCTATAAAAAAATGCAATACTTCACGCAGCAACATACTGGCGAAACCAGAAAAGTGCTGTTTGAAAAACATGCAAAAGATGGGATTATGGAAGGTTACACAGATAATTATATAAAAGTGAGCACTCACCACAGAGACGATTGGGCAAATTCCATCATAGAGTGGAAACTTTAAATAAAGTAATCCACTTTTTTAAGATCCGACTTTTTCAATATCACTATTTCGCTACCTTTCTTCTTACAAAACCTTTTTACTTATGGAAGAAAATAAAACAAACCCCGGTCAGGAATCTGACTGGAAAGAAAAACTGGAAGATAAAGCTGGCGAACTAAAAGGAAAAGCAGATGAATTACTAGGCAAAGTTGAAGTTCAAGCTGAAGCTGCCTGGAAAGATGTAAGCGAAAAAGCCGGAGAGTGGAAAGAAGTAGCAGAAGAAAAATTAGAAGAATTGAAAGAAGGGGCTGAAAAAATCTGGAACAAAATCGTGGACAAATTTGACGGGGATGACAAACCTGCTAGCCCTACAGGCCAGAAATAACTTGAAAGTGCCGTTTAAACGGCACTTTTTTTACACATTTCGAAAGAAAAGAGCTTTAACAAACCCTTAATCCAACTATTTCCTTCATAATTTCGTTTGTATACTAAAGGAGACGTGTAGTATGAAAAAGTTCCAGGCAACAATACATTTTGAAATGGATGACGACTTTATGTCGCTTATCCCTTCTCACCGTGTTTATATCAACAGCCTGATTGAAAAAGGAATCATTGACCAATATGTGGTATCAATGGAAACACAACGTCTCTGGATAACCATGTCTGGAGAAGACAAAGCTGATGTAGAAAAAAGACTGAAGAAATCTCCTGTCCACAAATACTGGAATACGATTGAAATTGATGAACTCTTCGTTATCGATGGCCAACATTACAGATTACCTGCCATCCAGATGAACTAATTGATGCGTTTTTCCAGTATCAATAAACCAATGCATATTTATAGAATGCAGGTACTTCCCTCAGCAAACTGATCATATCTTTCCAGGTGTAAACTTTTGAAGATGCAGAACTCAGTTCTCCTTTAAATCCCATTTTCCTGAATATATATTTAGTACGTGTGGATGAAGATTTCCAGGAAAAACATATAATTTCCTCCCATGAACTGGATGTCTCTTATCTCCATGTGTTCACCTATTCAGAAAGAGACAATACTCACGCCCTTACCATTAGCCTATTGTTCCTATTGAAGTCAGAAATAACAGGAATAAAAGTACTGAGACAATTATCTTATAAAAAAATGCAATACTTCACACAGCAACATACTGGCGAAACCAGAAAAGTGCTGTTTGAAAAACATGCAAAAGATGGGATTATGGAAGGTTACACAGATAATTGTATAAAAGTGAGCACTCACCACAGAGACGATTGGGCAAACTCCATCATAGAGTGGAAACTTTAAATAAAGTAATCCACTTTTTTTAGATCCTACTTTTTCAATATCACTATTTCGCTACCTTTCTTCTTACAAAACCTTTTTACTATGGAAGAAAATAAAACAAACCCCGGTCAGGGAATCTGACTGGAAAGAAAAAGCATGGAAGAAAAAGCTGGCGAACTAAAAGGAAAAGCAGATGAACTACTGGGCAAGTTGAAGTTCAAGCTGAAGCTGCCTGGAAAGATGTAAGCGAAAAAGCCGGAGAGTGGAAAGATGTAGCAGAAGAAAAATTAAGAAGAATTGAAAGAAGAGGGCTGAAAAAAAAATCTGGAACAAAAATCGTGGACAAATTTGACGGGGAGGACAAACCTGCTGATCCTACAGAGCCAGAAATAACTTGTAAGTGCCGTTTAAACGGCGCACTACATTTCGAAAAGAAAAGAGCTTTAACAAACCCTTAATCCAACTATTTCCTTCATAATTTCGTTTGTATTACTAAAGAGACGTGTGGTATGAAAAAGTTCAGGCAACAATACATTTTTGAAATGGACGACGACTTTATGTCATTGTCCCTTCACCGTGTTTATATCAACAGCCTGATTGAAAAAGGAATCATTGACCAATATGTAGTATCAATGGAAACACAACGTCTCTGGATAACAACTATGTCTGGAGAAGACAAGGCCGACGTAGAAAAAAGACTGAAGAAATCTCCTGTCCATAAATACTGGAATACGATTGAAATTGATGAGCTCTTCGTAATAGATGGACAGCATTACAAGATTACCTGCCATCAGATAGACTAATTGATGCGTTTTTTCCGCATCAATAAACTAATGCGTATTTATAGAATGCAGGTACTTCTCTCAACAAACTGATCATATCTTTCCAGGTGTAAACTTTGGAAGATGCAGAACTCAGTTCTCCTTTAAATCCCATTTTTCTGAATATATATTTAGTACGAGTGATGTGAAAAAACTGTGACACTACAATCACTTGTTGCATTTTACTTTCCTTATTCCACTTCATAAAATTCACCGCTGAGAGGTAGGTATTATTGCCGGCATTGTCTGCTACAATCAGGATTTCCGGAACGCCCTTCTTAACAAGATAAGCCTTCATGGCTTTTGCCTCAGGATAACTAAACTCAACCCCGGTTCCTCAGTCACAAAAATCAACTTGACTTTTCCTTCTTTATACAATTCATACGCCTGTCAAGACGCCCCTTTGTCCAACTGGCGGGTGTACCATCATCAAAAACAGTACTGCCCAATACTACTGCAATATCTGATGGAGGAGGTTGATTTTTTAGTCCATCCCAGGTAATATAGCTTATATGAATTGCTATCCAAAGCAAACAGGTAATGAGGAAATAACGAAGGAACTTATTTTTGAAAATTGATTTTTTCTTTTTGCTTGCCATCACACAAAAATAATAGATGATTAAGTTTCCACAATTGTTTGAAGGATAGAGAAGCTGAAATAACTTAATTTTAAGCTATCCTTCTAACTAACTAATTTATGAAACTATCACTCTCTATTGTAGCAAGCCTGCTAATAATTAATTGTTTTGCACAACCTGTTGCACCTTCTTATTACAATTCCATGCAATGGCGTTGTATTGGCCCATTCCGGGGAGGAAGAACGGTTGGAGCTGTTGGAGTTCCTTCACAACCCAACGTATTTTATATTGGTGTGAATAATGGTGGCGTATGGAAAACGACTGATTATGGCAGAACCTGGATACCCATTTTTGATGATCAACCTACGGGTTCAATAGGTGATGTAGTGGTAGCTCCTTCCAATCCAAATGTACTTTATGTGGGAAGTGGTGAAGGATTACAACGTCCCGACTTATCAGTGGGTGATGGTGTTTATAAAACATCAGACGGGGGTAAAACCTGGAAGAATACCGGATTAAAGGAAGCCCAGCAAATTGGCGGATTAGCCATTGATCCGGAGAATGAAAACCGTGTGTTCGCAGCCGCATTAGGTCACCCCTATGGTCCAAATACTGAAAGAGGCGTTTACAGAACAACCAAT
>JBGAQE010000111.1:0-15952 GCA_044220885.1 Chitinophagaceae bacterium | reverse complement strand
TCCAACCTTATAAGGTTGGAGACCTTATACAACCTCCTCTTTGACTTTTCACCCAAATTGAGTTGTACAACTTAGCGGTATATCTGGAAAATTTCGTAATGGAATGGTTACCAATATATGGCTGGGATTAATTAGACATATTCACTTGTCGTTGAAAGAATCAGCGGCTCCCCAAAATTCTGAATAACTTCATGCTAATGCTAGTGTAAGGTCTCCAACCTTATAAGGTTGGAGACCTTATACAACCCCCAGTTTACCATTTCTGCAAAATTGAGTTGTACAACGTAGCAAATCACTTCTCAATGAAAGTTGAAATGGAGCATTTATCGAGAGCGGGTTAGATATAATGAAAACTATTTACCAGCCTTTGAATGAATCAACTCCTTTACCAATTTCTGAAGCTCTTCAATCTGTTGCTGCTGTTTATCGATTTGGGCTTGCTGGGCTTTTGTACTTTCTATTAGTACAGGCACCAACTTCACATAATCCACCGCCTTATATCCCTTATCATCTGTAACTACTAATTGAGGGAATACTTTCTCCACTTCCTGCGCAATCAGTCCTACTTGCTCTTTATCAGAGAAACCCATTTGGGGAAATTCCTCTTTACGGTAATCATAAGTAACCCCATTCAATTGTTTTAATTTCTCCATTGGGGATTGAATCAACTGAATATTTTTCTTGTATCGTATATCCGATGGAGTGATAGTACCACTAGCCAGGATGTTTCCCACTACCTGAAGTGCCTGAGTTGGGTTATTGGTTCCTATACCTACAAAACCAGAGCCGTTGATGAATAGCCGGTAGGCATTTGCATTCCGGTTATAGACGAACCAGTTATTGGTATTGTCTGCCTGTATTTCGTATTGGTTTCCTGTAGACGGTTTGAATTCTAATCCTGCGGCAGAGGCACTTGACTGTACTCTCATCTGGATATAGGTACTGTTTTGTGCCACCAGACCAGAACCACCAGTACTAAGTACTGGAGTTGAAGTTCCAATACCCACCATGCCATTAGCCTTAAAGCGAACTTTCTCTGAGAATCCGGTGGCATAACTATCATAGCCGAAAGTGATATCGGCATTAGGATTATCTGAATACTGGCGGAATTCATTGGGGAAGATGCCCATTCCTGCATCACCGGTTGAACCAGGAAATAAACTGATTTTCTTTCCTCCGATAGGGGCAAAAGTCAACAGATTTGTTGGATTGATATTACCAATCCCCAGATTTCCATTTCGTAGTACCGTCAATGCATTGGACCGGGCACTGAAACTTCCATTACCGATTTCAAAAAGTTTGTCAGTTAATGTAGTGTCGTTATACGCTCCAATCACCAAGGAATTAGGGGATAGAGCTACATTGCTATACCCCAAAGCTGTGGAAGATACTGCCCGGGTAACATTGTTGGCACCCATAGCTATAGAATTATCGGCTACCGCCCAATTATTAAATCCAAGGCTTATAGCATAAGTACCCTGAGCAACATTGCTACTTCCAATAGTAGCTGAACTATATCCACTGGCTGTTGAATAAATTCCGAATGTCAAAGCTGCATCTCCACTTGCAACATTACTATATCCAAAGGATGCAGATACATCTCCAGAGGAAATATTCGTACTTCCCATACTAAATGCCCCAAATCCCTTTGCTTTGGTATTAAATCCCCCAGCAAAAGATTGGTTTCCTATATTATCCTTGTCCCAATCAGTACCATCCACAGTCCCTGCTCTGAATGCTGCTTTCGCTGGATACCACATCATTCGGGAACCAGCACCGGAAGCTGGTGGATTAAAAAGTGCAGGACTTACAGTTACTGCTGGGCCAGTAAAGAGCACCGCACTATCCACTACATGTAATCTCGCAGTTGGTGTAGTAGTTCCAATACCTACATTTTGACTAAATACTGAGCAGTATGTTAGAAGTATTGCAATAACGATTAGAATAATTCTCATGTTACTTTTTTTCTAGTAATTGTTTAATCTGTGCTTCTAGCTTTCCTATTCTTTTAAGGTCCTCCTGCCTTTGCTGCTGCTGCCCCTTCAATGCTTCAATTAAAACCGGAACCAGTTTCGCATAGTCCACTGATTTATACCCATCAGCATTTGTAACTACTACTTCCGGAACCACTTTCTCCACTTCCTGTGCAATCAATCCCACTTGTGATCCGTCAGAGAATTGCTTATCAGGAAATTCTTCTTTCCGCATTTCATACCCCACTCCGCGTAATTGCATCACTTTTTCAAGCGAGTTGTTTAATGTGAATATATTTTTCTTATAGCGGGCATCTGAATTATAGATGGTACCATTAGCATTTATTTGTCCGCCTACTACTAATGCCACAGCACCCGATGCTGGCACATAGGCTCTTGAAATAAAACCCAGAGTGAAATCATCATATCCGAAGGAAACCCTTGCATTAATATTATCTGAATAGAGACGGAAATCGTTTCCCGAAACTGACATTCCTGCATCTCCTGTACCACCAGGATATAGGGTGATCTTCTTTTCAATGCTTGCAGCAAATGTTAATGGTGCGGTAGGATTACTATTACCAATACCAATTTTGCCAGTGAAACTGTTATAGGTTAATCCCCATCCTGTATTGTTACTATAGAATCCGAAATTATTGGCATTTTGTGCACCAAAAAAACCTAATAGTGCCGTGTTAGTTGGATTCATCAACCAAACTCCAGTACCCCCATTGATATCAGTGGTTCCATTCCTCAAAACTATACGACCATTCAATAACATGCCGTCGTATCCTGAATTATAAATACGAGCTCTTTCTGTAAATGATGTGCTGCTGCCATACCCGAATGCAAAATTGGCTCCAACAGCATCTGTATAGAATTGCATTAAACTACCTTGAATGCCCATACCGTATTGAGAGGAGGCACTGTTACCATATAACGCAATCTTATTGCCTAAAGCATTAGGAAATGTTTGCAAAGCCAATTGGCTTGTGGTTCCAATACTAAGGTTACCTGAAACGTACTCATTGCCTTGAACATGGAGATTAGCTAGCGGAGATGAAGTGCCTATACCAATATTGCCATTAAAAATTGAATTTCCTTCAACACTAAAAGGGGCTAGCGGCTGATCCGTATTGATGCCTACATTTCCGAATAGATAGGTCGCCCCTTCTACATGAAGATTTGCTTTTGGTTGCGAAATACCAATACCTACATACCCGTTTCCTCTATAGATATCTTTTCCATTTGTTAGCCAGGGAGTAGCCGTTGACTGTATGCCATTTGAAGTGAAACTTATTGACCGGGTGCGATCCAGTTCAAAAATACAAAGCCGGCTATTAGTATAGGAGGGCACCACAATTGTTTCCCCGGCAACCCCGATCCTTCCGGCATTGCTGATGTTAGTATTATTATACCCTTTCCATTTCATGGAGGAGGGATTACTGATATCATATACCCCGATCCCTGAACCAGCCTGGTCAAGAACAAAAAGATAATTCCCTGTACCGGAAATATCATATGCAGTTTGCATTTCGTTTGTTGATTGAGCAACAAAACTGATAAGATCCGGATTCGTTACATTTAAAGCCGAGATAGAACCAGTAATTGGCGAAGAGACAAACGCAAATCCATTCTTAATAAAAACACCTCCAGCCCCATTCAAACCGCTAATAGTTGAACCACGAGCAATTGGCGCATCCGGATTAGAAACATCATAAATAGATAGCCTTGAGGCCCCATCATTAGTTGTGTATACAAAATTTCCAACTACCTGCAAATCTGAAATAAGTCCTGAATTAAAAAAACCACGCGCTATTACTGACAATGGGTTTGAAATATCGAATATCTGCACCCTGGCTGCAAGATCGTTGGATACATAAGCGAAATTCCCGCCTATAACCATTTCTATTGGCCTGTTTAATCCTGTTGATATGAATCCGACAGCGGTCGGATTAACAGGATTGGAAACATTAAAGATGCAGAGCCTGTTATTAATCTCACTTACCACATAGGCATAATTGCCCTGCACTTCCACATCAACCGGTCCTGAAAGGTTGGTTGTTATGGACATCTTGTATACCGGGTTATTGTGATCCGTTATATCAAAAATTGATAACTCATTGTCGTTATAGCTTACAACATAGGCATAATTGCCCTGGGTTGCCGCCGCAATTGGATTGGAAAGACTCTGAGTGGCAAATCCTTTTGCCACCAATACATTATCACTAAGTGCTGAAGTATCAATTCCCATCCATAAACCAGTCTTCATATAATCTTTTATAGCCTTTTCTGTTGGAATCACACTATGACTGTTAGAAGAGAATAAGCTATCGGTACTGAACTTATTGATGGAGACCCCTTGCTGTACCCGCAAATCCCCATTCACGTGCAGCTTCGCCTGTGGATCAGTAGTGCCGACACCCGTATTGCCCGAAGAACAAGATTCTTATTCATAATCAAAAAATTAATCTGTTACTGCAAAATGAAGATTTTGGGAAAATTGCTCTGTAACCGTTTTAAATAGCTTATCCGTCATGGCATAGACCACACAGGCTGTTTGTTTTTCCTTTCGAAACGAATTCAGCATCACAACGCATTTCTTTTTTCCTTCGTAATAATTCCCGATGGCTACAGTTGAAACCCATCCTTTCCAAACCTGTTCAGTGTATATCCGAAGAGGTTTGGCAGAAGCTTTTCGAAGTCTCTTCACCACTTGTTCATTCCATTGCCGCATAACATCGTGAATTACGCTATCCGTTGCCGGCTGGCTTTTGTAAAGGGTAATGGTGCAACTGCTTTTATCCGGATTGGTAAGATTATACTGTGCTCTTGATGGCAGGATACTTTTTGTAAAGAATTCTGGGGCTTTATAAATAAAAATATCAAAGCTGTCTTTTTGAGCGCATACCCCGAAAGATGAGAGCAGGAAAGCGAGTGCACAAAGGTATATTCTCATATTTACAGCTTTTATGTTGTAAATATGGACCTTATCCTGTCTGTATTGTATCCCCAAAAAAAGGGATTTATCCTACTGCAGGCAGCTATCCCTACTCCATACCAGGGTTATCCGGCACCCGCCCCTGATAGCGGGCAGTATATTCCATTGGTACGACAATAAGGTGTGGATACCCAATCCTTTAGCTTTCCAGAATCGGATCGGTTTTTGGAAATTGATTTGATTCAGGGAAAGTTGTTTCACTTCCATCGTCTTATTCTCACTGGCGATAAGGGAATGATTCTGGATCTGGAGGATAGATTCCGTATTGCCGGGACCTGGAATTCCAATCTGTTTCCACCAGGTCACAGATTTATTGTTGTATCTACCGAAAGTGAAAACAAACTCCACCTTATCATTCGGTACTACATTATATTCTACTTTGAAATCAACACGGTCGCAATCATCTCCTGTTTTCAAAGTGCCTGTAGCGGTCGGAGGTGTTGGGGGGAAAGGATAGAAATATCCGGCATATTGTTTATCTGTCGGAGAAAGATCGGTATTAAATGGAACGCTACTTCCATCGGTAGTAAGTTCGGGAGGCACTACATAATGCATGATGGAGTTTCTATCGTAGGTAGGTAAGTGGATTAGTCTCAGACACAGAATATTTCTGGAACAGGTTCAGTCCAACGGTGGCCCTGTCCCAGTTATTCAGAGGTTGGGCAAAATACGAATACACTTTTCACGATCTTATGGAATATGACCTGGGGCTGAGCCGTGCTGTGTATAAACCTGTCATTGATTAGCGCAATATCACCCTTCTGGCTTCCTTTGAAGCGGTGGTAGATCCATCCCAGTTCATGGTTGTGGTATTGGTTGAATGAACGTACTGTGCAGCCTGTGCCGAATAGAAACCCCATTGGGTAAAAACCCAACCCGGATATCTGCCGTATTCACAGTTGTTACAAACTCAAATTTTATGGCTGGCAAACTGCTCCCATTCAACAGCGTGTTCTTTGTGGAAATCACCTGCCGCACCGGTACGCCTCTGATATCGAAACCTACTTTTAATGTTCTTCCCGGCTCCCACATCGCACTGCTGTAACAGTGGCTGGCAATGAACGATATCGACGCATACCGTTAATGTTACCATCTGCATCTATTCTATAAATTCATTTTTCAGTTGTTAGTAACTGCGCCCCTTGGGGGAATCGAATAACCGGCTGAGAGCGGTAAATAAGCGACAATACAATCAGCTAATTAAATTAGGAGAAGTACTTTGCAACTTCGACATATCTTTTACAGGCCTTTCTACCACTTTTAACTGGGCATTGCCAGAAAAGCGGTGTCGAAAGAATGGAAAATGCCTTTTGCATGTTACCTTTTATCGACTGTCAAATTATTTTGTCATTTCATATGTTTACGACCCGCTGAATTGCTTGTTTTGCAGGTGCAGGATGATAAAATTTCTATTGCGCCTCATAATAAGCATGATGGCCTGTTTTTCATCCGTTTCCACCATGGATGACTTTGATTTGGAAACACGGAAAGAGCCTGCATGCTTTTCATCAAAAACTGCTGGCTACCTACCATACCCGATGCCTTCTTCATATTGGTATTCATCCACTTTTCAGAAAGTACCATCCTGCTGTTTTATAGGCTTTGCATTCATACCAGCATAGCCTCCGTATAAACATTATAATAGATTTAACCATAACTTCCAGTACTTTTTTTGCCATTCGCCAATAAGATCAGCCATTGAAACAGCGAACTTATTATACCTTCTGAGTGGATCTACAGATTCTATGGTTGGAAAACTGGCGTAATAGCTATTCTTAGAAGAAGATTGAATCTCTACACAGGAAGCCACTCCGTTTTCCATGAATATCCGGAAACAAACATGACATGTTTTTCCTGAATTCGTTTCAACAGCATCTGCTTCCATGAAATACTCCCTTTTATAATTATAGATATTATCTTTTCTGATTTCAATATTTGAAAAGGTATATCGGGGTTGTACCAGCAGGTCCCAATAGTATTTCAGGATAACCTCATATTCTCCACTTGCAAGGTTTTCAGGAAGC
Organism: Chitinophagaceae bacterium; assembly: GCA_044220885.1. Classification (GTDB taxonomy): domain Bacteria; phylum Bacteroidota; class Bacteroidia; order Chitinophagales; family Chitinophagaceae; genus Endoryza. The sequence continues at coordinate 8,954 of JBGAQE010000111.1, read as the reverse complement.
CTTGAAGGGTAATGCAAGAAAACTGTAAACTCCCCTTTTGTTACCTGCACCCAATCGGCCATTGGCATCGATACCCATCCGTCATCGAAATTGATGGTGGAGATAGTGATACCATTGTTACCTGCAGGAACTGGTGCTGTTCGCTCCATATTCATTGGAGTTTGGGTTAAAGGTGGAGGTGTATAATTGTTTTGCGGAGGCGTAGGAACCGGTGGAGGATTAGGATCGCTCGGGGCTGGCGGAGTAACGGTATTGTTATTCATTGGCATAGCAGTATTGCTTTGTCCGCCTCCAAAGGGATTGCTGGCAGCAAGTCCAAAATACAGTTGGGTCTGTTTCGGATCCATTTGGAAGTAGACCATGATAGCTTTGGCATCTTTTGTAAGCCAGAGATACTTGTTGTCGCGCTCCACTCCACTCATTGACCACCCTGCCTGTGTAAACGAAGTAACTAGTGAGTCTGCTCCATAGTTACTGGTACTTGTTGGTGGAAGATATAAAACTTCCACATCGTTAATAGCAGTACCGTCTTTCTTGCTTTCCATCTCTAATAAGATGCGTGCAGATGTGACCGATAAAAATCGCTTATCCCTGCTGGAACCAACTGGCAATTCGATACCTGTCAATTCAGAATTTCTTACCGGCTGTAATTTTTTCTGACTAAACCCCATAAAAGTTGAAAGCAAAAACAGAAGTAAAAAATATCTTGTGCATAAAGGAAAAATTTGATCGATAATGACGGGTCAGGAAAAAAGACCCGACCCGTCTGATTGATATTAAGATTATCTAAGTAAGGCCGCACCTCCACTTTCCCAGTTACCTGTAAAACTGCAGACAAGTGTTTTGTTGTTACTGTTGAGCAATTTTTCGATACTCGTAAAACGTACCGTCCTTGTAATTGAAGTATTATTTTGGTCTTTAAATGTCAATGTAAGTGTTATGGAACTGATCTTCCAGGCATCTAAACCGAAATTGGGTACATAATTGATCACCAGCTGACCTCCATCTCCGAACGTTTCAAGATTCATTACATTTTCGTAACCAGCAGGCCATGTATTTTTCTGGTCAAGCAGAAATACATCTTCCATATTCACTGGTATCTCTGCACGATGCAGCTCCTGTGGTGAAAACAAGAGCATTGCCATTCCATTGCCCATTTTCTTATTGAGGGATACACCGAATGTGGAAGGCGTCTCTTTGTTATCATCACCAGTTTGAATACTTACCCTGGCAGACTGCAATTTAAAAATGGAAGCAGCAGGTGTACAGTCGGGATACGTAAATTCATCGGTGGCGCTTTTCACTCCGATAGTGTTACCCGACATATCTGCTAACTTGTAAATGATCGGTTCTGCAGTTCCATAATTACAGGAACCCACCAATGCCAATATCTCTTCTTCCAATTTATCCTTATGTAACAATGTAACTGTTTGAGGAGCTCCTACTATGTAGGCGTTTACGGTAGTAGTGGCACTCTTTAATTTACTTATGACATCCATACTGGCAGAGAATGATTTCTTGGTACTATCACCAGTCCCATAAGATGCGCTGATCTTGGCTATATCATCTCTGTTTTCTATCAGAATATCGAGGTTCACAAGTACGCGGGTGCCATACTGTACTTCTTTCACAAAAATATAACTAGGGTTTGAAGCAGCGGCATTAGGATCGGTAAAGAATCCTTGATCCGGTTTTTCAGCCACTACCCTGAACATGGGTTTCAGAACATCAAATGTTAGATATACGTGCTTTTTATAAGCATTCATGTCGTAAGAAGCATTTGCCTGGAAAGAACCATATGAACCTCCTGCTGTGATTTTCATTTTAAGATCAGCCTCATTCTCAGAAGTGAATGTGCGATATATCAATTGCGCACTGCCTCGGTCATTGGAAAAAGGCTGAACAATATTGCGAAGTGCATTAGTGATACTGCTACCTCTGGGATCGTTCACTACTTGCACAACAGGTCCCGTACTCCTGATGTTTTCTGTATATAAGGTGATCGGATTACGACCGCCCACAACTTCATTATAATTACCTGAAAAAAAGTCTTCGAACTTGTAAATGGAACCGATTGTAAAGCTTGACAAATTTTTACTGGCATTCATGAACGATTTACTTTCAGCAGAAAAACTAACATTGGTAGTGACACAATTCCATGAAGCGTTAGAAGAGGAAGAAGGCCCCATATTCCTTCGTGAAGCCCTATGAGTCTATCAGCTGATAGTTACCATGTACAGGATCATTTCATAACAATACTTGTTTTCCACCTGACTAGGAATGACAACAGAAGGATTACTTGCAACATTAATATTCCGTAATACCGGCTTTACTGTTGTTTGAGTGGTTTTTTGGGCTGGAATAGTTTTGTAAACTGGCCAAGCTGAGAGCCCACCCATCGTAGTATCACTCAACAAAGTCCTTTTCATATTTGATGATTTTAGGCCCTAAGAAATTGAAAGCTAATAGTTTTGTTTTCTATCCTGTAAAAAGAGGATTTCATTTCATTTAAAAAAATCTGTGGAAAAGGGGCTCAAAACCATCATCTTCATTTTATTTGTAAACTGTGTAGAAATAGACTTTTTTTATGAAGAAGCATGGCCTCCATTGCCTTTATTGTATTTACCGGGATAACTGCCTGGTCACAGCAACATGACATAGACAGTCTGGAGAACCAATTAAAAGGAACTCTCCCCGATACTTCAAGAGCAAAAAGCCTGTCGCAACTGGCAATGAAATATGAAACGGTGGATACTTTAAAATCCATTCAGACTTACAAGTACCTAATAGCCTTCACAATTAATAAGCGTTTAGACTACTATTCAGGACTTGCTTATTTCAACCAATCCTTTTTACTAAAACAGAATCAGCACTCAAAAGAAGCAAAAGAAAGTCTGGATAGTGCCTTATTCTATTATAACAGGAGTGATAACCCTAATACCGAATTCAGGATTGCGCAAGTATATACCCAGCTTTCAAATGTGGTTAAAGATCTCGGAGATTATAAAGCAAGCGTTGAATACCAACTGAAAGCTATTGCAGTTTTTGAAAAACTGGGAAAATCCGCCAGCCTCATTGTAGCCTATATAAATCTCTCCTCCTTCTACAAACAGATCAGTGAATTCGAAAAACAGGAATTCTATGCACTGAAATCATTGGATGTTGCCAGGAGAACCGGCAAACAAGATGATTATTTTAAAGCCTATAGTCATGTGGCTTTTGCTCTTTGCCAAATGAACCGATATAAAGAAGCAAAACAATACATAGATTCTTCTAAACCATATTACCCAACAAATGTTCCGCCAGATGTATTGATCACGCATCATCTTATCGATGGCTTGGTAGACATGAATCTGGGTTTGTTGGAAGACGCCAATAAGACATTTGCTAAAGGTTATGAGATATCCGTTAATGCCAAAGCCCTGTTCAGCATCATACAAACAAGATTGCAGTTATCGAGAGTATTGACGATGCAGAAAAAATTCAAAGAAGCAAAACCGCTGTTAGACCAGAGTTATAAAGAAGCTTTTGAATCAAAGAACCCAAGTCAGATAGAAGTAGCACTGGATTATATGGCAAGGTTTTATGAGGAATCAGGTGATTATAAGAATGGACTTAAATATTACAAAGAATACAAAGAAATAGCCGACTCAATGGCAAGTGCCCAGAATAAGGACTATGCTGCTGAGCAGGAAGTAAAATTCGAAACCTCTAAGAAAGAAAGCCAGATAAAGCAACTGGAAGCCGATAAAAAAATTCAGGAGTTAAGTCTAAAACAAAAAAATACCTGGAACTATTTACTGGCTGCGAGTGCATTAATAGCCATCATCATTGCAGCGTTATCGTATCGTACGTATTCGCAGAAAAGAAAACTCCAGCAATTACGAATCAACGAACTCGAAGCTGAGAAAAAATTGACGGCCACTGAGGCTGTACTCAAAGGAGAAGAACAGGAAAGAACCCGTCTGGCAAAAGACCTTCATGATGGATTAGGAGGAATGTTGTCGGGCATCAAATACTCATTTAATACTATGAAAGGAAATCTGATCATGACGCCTGATAATGCACAGGCGTTCGAAAGAAGTATGGAAATGCTCGATAGTTCTATACGGGAAATGCGTAGAGTTGCTCATAATATGATGCCAGAGGCCCTGGTCAAATTTGGATTGGATGTAGCATTAAGCGATTTCTGTAATGATATTAATCAGACAGGTGCCCTTAACGTAAGATACCAGTCCATCGGAATGGGAAATGCGCCAATTGAACAAACCACCTCCATCACCATTTACCGGATAATTCAGGAACTGATCAATAATACCTTGAAACATGCAGCCGCTAAAAATGCAATTGTGCAGATAAGCCGCAATAACGATGTCATAAGTATTACCGTAGAAGATGATGGGAAAGGGTTTGACCCTTCCATCCTGAATAAGTCGAAAGGAATCGGCTGGAGCAATATCCAGAACCGGGTGGAATTCCTGAAGGCAAAACTCGATGTACAATCGAGTTCTGATAAAGGCACATCTGTCCAAATAGATATAAACATATAAAAGTATTGGCCAATGTCAATTCTTTATGCGCTAACCGAAAAAAATCTATACTTTAACTGCATTATATAGTGATTTGCCACACACATGCCAAAAACAACTGCAAGCTATCTACTTCTCTTCTTGCTTTTTAGCCAACTTCAGCTAAAAGCACAAACCCCTGCACTCGACAGCCTGCAGCTTTTGATAAAAACAAGTAGTTCAGATTCCTTACAATTGAAATACCGTATAGCTTATGGTGTTCGGTATGCCAAAATAGATTTTGAAAAAGGGCTGGCAGAATTGGAAGCAGTTAAAAAAGAATCAGCAAGTAAAAATATCCAAGGCCTTTATGCTGATGCTGTCATGAACGAAGGGATCATCTACTATGATAAGGGTGATTATATAAAAGGCATTGTGCTGGATGAGGAAGCAGAACGACTTTATAATAAACTACCCGATGGCCGCTTCAAGGATTGGGGTCTTGGAGCCAGCTATAATAATCTGGGAGCCTCCTATTCCCTTCTTAACGATCTGGACAATGCTCAGATTTATTACATGAAAGGCATCGATATATTCGAGAAGATAAAAGATTCCAATTCCTTGTTAGTGGCTTATTTCAATATGGCCTTTATCTATATCGATATCCAGGAATGGAATAAAGCTTATGAGTATCTTATCAAGAGTATAAGTTATGGACCAGGTGCCAGAAACCATGACCAACTATTGCAATCGTGCAGCAGGGCTGCCGCTATCTGTTTCAAAACCGGAAAGGCTTCAGAAGGAAAAAAGCTGCTTAATAGAATTGACACCCTATTTAAGAACAACCCAACATTACTTAGTGAAATCTATTATTATAATGCTTACGGAGAATATTATCTCTATTCAAAGCTGCCTCAAAAAGCATTAGAAATGCAATTGCTGAGTTTTACAAAAAGCAAGGAATTTAAAGACCCATATTATATTGTAGATGAGGCTTGGGAAATAGGACGGATATACTTACAATTAAAAAACAGCGAAGAAAGTAAAAAGTTTCTCCAACTTTCAATTGATACTGGCAAAGCCTATAATTATTTACCAAAAATAAGGTTCATCCTGAATGAATGGTGCAGCTATTACGACAATATAGGTAACTATAAAAAAGCAAGCTCTTTAAAATCAGAGCTCCTGAACTTTACCGATAGTTTAATTACACTCCAAAATCATAACAGAATTCTATTGTACGATGCACGATATCAAAGTGAAAAGAAAGAAACGCTTATCAGACAATTGGAATCTGACAAAAAGATTCAACAACTAACAATCAAACAGCAACAGACTTTCAACTATCTTTTGGGCGGGGGTGCATTTACAATACTAATTATCTCATTGCTTTCGTATCGAAATTACAGGCAAAAACAAAGACTTCAAGAGCAACGAATTTCAGAACTGGAAATTGAAAAGCAACTTACGGTTACGGAAGCGGTATTAAAAGGAGAAGCGCAGGAAAGGACCCGATTGGCTAAAGATCTTCACGATGGATTAGGTGGAATGCTTTCTGGAATAAAATATTCCCTTAATACTATGAAAGGAAATCTGATAATGACAAAGGATAATGCACAATCTTTCGAAAGAAGTATGGATATGCTGGATAGCTCTATCAAGGAGATGCGAAGGGTGGCGCATAATATGATGCCAGAGGCATTGGTGAAATTCGGACTTGATACGGCCCTGAAGGATTTCTGTTTCGATATAAACCAAAGTGGTGCCTTGCAGCTTACCTACCAATCATTCGGTCTTGAAAATGCAACAATAGAATCAAGTACTTCCATCACTATTTACAGGATTGTGCAGGAACTGATCAATAACACATTGAAACATGCATCAGCTTCCACAGCCATAGTGCAGGTAACAAAATCCGATTCCCATTTATCTGTAACGGTAGAAGATAATGGAAAGGGATTCGACACTGCCCTGCTTTCTCAATCAAAAGGAATCGGCTGGTCGAATATCCAGAACCGGGTAGACTTCCTGAAAGGTAAACTGGATGTGCAATCCCAACCCGGAAAAGGAACATCTGTAATGATGGATTTTCACAACCTATAAATGAAACCAACATACCCGATTACATCAAAAAATCTATAGTTATTGGTGAAAATCGGTCTGATGCCGTATATTCCTGATTTATTCTCTAACCTGAGATAAAACAAACATGAAGAAACTCTACTTACCGTTAATATTCATTCTTCTTGCCCAAACGGCGCTAGCACAGCAAGCAACCGTTGATAGTCTTTTGAAAAGAATTTCTACGAGCAAAGAAGATACAATTAAAGTGTGGCTTCTTTTAAAAGTGGCAGATATAGTAGTCCATTCTGAGCCCCCAAAAGCAAGAACATATATACAGCAAGCTGAAGTATTAAGTCAAAAATTAAAATTCAATACGGGTATCATCCGTTGCAATGAAAACCTTGGTGAGTCCTATAGTCTGGAAGGCAATACAGATTCTGCAATGATATATATGGAGAAGAATCTGAAATTCACCCGACAAATTAATGATTCGCTTCAGATAGGCATCGCCCTTCTCAATATAGGAGCCTTGTACCGCGAACTTTCCGAATATGAAAAAGCCCTTTCTTATTCTCTTGAAGGAAAGGCCATTTTTGAAAGAAAAAAAGACGCCAGCCTTTCTTCCCAGGTTAATGACGCTTTACAGATATTGTACTATTCGCGAACTGAATATGATAAAGCAATTACCTATGGAATAGAAGCTGTGGCACAAGCCCGAAAGCAAACAGATCCGATCTTATTGCTGAAACCCTTGATCAATCTGAGCTTATCATATACGGCAAAGCAAAATTATGAAGTTTCAAACAAGCTATTGAACGAGGCATTAGAACTGGGAAAACCAATGCAGAATCCAAGAGTAGATGCAGTCATCATGCAGAACCTTGGAGAAATAGCTTTAAAGAATTACAATATCCCACTGGCTGAGCAATATGTAACCAAATGTCTGGCCATTTATAAGGAGATAGGTGATTTGGAATCGCAATCCATCTGCCTTCGGGGATTGTCTGTCTGTTATTTACAGAGTAGAAATTTTTCAAAAGCTCTCCAATATGCCGATAGTGCTTTAGCTATCAACCGGAAAAATGGATATATAAAAGAAGAGGCTGCTATTCTCCGGGAGATTTCATTGATCAATTATGCGATGGGTGATATAAAGGAAGGGTACTTAAACGACGACAAAAGCAATCTGATATTAGAAGACCTGATAAAGAAGATAACTTCAGAACAATCAGCGAATCTTGAAAAAAAATATGAAACTGCTAAAAAGGAAGGAGAAATCATAAAACTCCAAAATGAAAAGAAAATACAGGAACTGACCATACAAAAAAAGAACCAACTGAATTATTTATTGATGAGTGGCGCACTTATTTCACTTGCTCTATTCCTACTAGCTTATAGAAACTATAAACAAAAACAGAACCTTCAGGCACAACGTATTTCAGAACTTGAAAAGGAAAAACAGCTTCTTGCTACAGAAGCAGTTCTGAAAGGTGAATCGCAAGAGCGGACAAGGTTAGCTAAAGACCTGCATGACGGACTTGGAGGAATGCTTTCAGGAATAAAATTTTCCCTCAATACTATGAAAGGGAATCTTGTTATGACTCCAGAAAACTCAAAGGCCTTTGAAAAAAGTCTTGATATGCTCGACAGCTCCATCAGTGAAATGAGAAGAGTGGCCCATAACATGATGCCCGAAGCCCTTGTTAAATTCGGATTGGATACTGCCCTGAAAGACTTTTGCTTCGATATCAACCAAAGCGGAGCTATAAAAGTGACTTATCAATCAATGGGACTTGAAGACCCCCAACCCAACCAGACCTTTTCCATCACCATCTATCGTATAATTCAGGAAATATTGAATAATACACTAAAACATGCCAATGCAAAAACAGCTATTGTGCAGTTAACAAAGAATGGTAATCAACTTTCGGTAACCGTAGAAGACGATGGTAAAGGATTCGACACATCCATACTTACACATTCAAAAGGTATTGGCTGGACCAATATCCAAAACAGGATTGAATTCATAAAAGGAACTATTGATTTACAATCCAGACCTGGAGAAGGAACCTCTTACCATATGGAATTCCCCTTACCTGAGTAGCGGAATAATAATCGATACATTTATAGCAAGAAGCTGAAACATAGAGAAGCCAAACACGCCTTTGTTCAACCCGGCCTAAATGATAATCACTTAATCATGACCGTTGAAGATGATGGCAAAGGATTCGATCCGGGTTCACTTAGTAAAACCAGCGGAATCGGCTGGACCAATATTCAGCACCGGGTCGAATTACTGAAAGGTCTGTTACACATCGAATCTCAGGAAGGAAAAGGCTGCTCCGTATTAATTGAATGCAGCCTGTCCTGAATACCTGCTAC
>JBGAQE010000110.1:0-19220 GCA_044220885.1 Chitinophagaceae bacterium | reverse complement strand
TATTGCGAGGGTTTTGGTGGAGAATATCCTCTTTGGTGATGATCTGGGTGAATTCGCAGCCAATCAAACCCTGCTCGACCTTCCCAAATGGCTCGTTGATGGTTATGTTGACTATGTTGCTGAAGAATGGAATGCTGAACTGGATGATGAACTGAAATCTGCCCTGCTTTCTGGTGAGTACAAAAATTTCTATCAGTTAGCATATGAAAAGCCTTTACTGGCAGGACATGCTTTCTGGTACTATTTCGCCAAGAAATTCAAACGTGAGAACGCCACTTACTTCTTATATCTCTCAAGAGTGTATCGCAACCTGAACAGCGCTTCCGGAAGAATCTGTAAGATGAAATTCAAGGATGTGCTGAAACAGTTCATGGTAGATAACGAGGAACTATATTCGAACGACCTTCGTGGCCGCCGTGATATTCCAAAAGGAACCGTATCCATTGTTGAGGATATAAAGAAAGACCGCGACTTCCTTCACTTCACTCCAAATCCAGCGCCACGCAGTCAGACCTATGCTGTTGTGGAATTTATAAAAGGCCAATACTGTGTGGTTCTTTATGAAAACATGGTAGACCGCAGAGTATTACTGAAAACAGGTGTGCGTGTTCAGGAGAATGAAGTAAACCCTAACTATCCATTGCTGGCATGGGATGGAAAAGGAACAAGACTTGCCTGTATGTACTGGAGTAAGGGTAAAACAAAATTATTCGTGTACGATCTGGTAGCCCATTATAAGAAAATAAAGATGGACATCAACCATTTCGAACAGGTACAGGAGATGTCATATATGCTCGATAACAATACACTTCTATTAAGTGCCGTTAGAAAAGGGCAACCGGATATCTTCATCTACAAGATCGATAAGGACAAGTTTGAACAAGTGACGAACGATTCTTATGCAGACCTGGATGCTTCTTTTGTTGCCTTCCCAAGCAAGCAAGGTATCATCTTCTCTTCCAACCGTCCTAATGCACCAGTAAAAGGAAGTGATACAGGAATAGCCACCAACCGTTTCAATATCTACCTCGCCGATATCTATAACAAAAGTGAATTCCGTCAGATATCACAATTAACCAATCTCAAATTCGGTAACGCACGTTACCCGATGCAATACAATACTTCTCACTTCACTTTTATAAGTGATGAGAGCGGTATCGGAAACCGTTTTGCTGGTTTCTTCACCACCCAAAGAACAGGACTGGATAGTGTGTATGTTGTAGGTGATGAATTTCTTCGTAACCCTGATGATCATGAACTGGATTCTACCCTGAAAGCCTGGGGCAAAACAGAACCCGATAGTGTATTCGCATTCTCTGTAACAAAAGATTCTGTTTATTCTTTCGCTCTTACCAACTATCAGAGCAGTCTGAAGGAAACAAAGATTGCAGGTGATAAAGGCTTGGTGAGTGAAGTACGTCAGCAAGGCAACCTGAAATTCCTGTACAAACTGAAAGTGGATGAAACGGCGTTGAAACGCAGGAATATCAATCCACGTCCAACAGACTATCGTAAGAAGACAATCGCAGATGCACAGATGGCAGCTGGTGCTGAAATTCAGATGTCCGATAAAGCACCTTCACCAGAAGATTCGGTAAAGAAGGACACTGATATCTTCAATACAGGATTTGAAAAAGAAGCCGGCGATACCCTTGAAAAGAAACTTACAAAGCCAGGTTTTGAACCGGATCCAATTGCTAAAAAAGCAAGACTATTTGATTATAAGTTGAAATTCTCTGCCGATAATTTCTCTGCCGCTTTCAATAACGATGTACTCATCAATCGCTATCAACCCTATACTGGTGCATTGCCAGTAGTATTACAAAGTGGTGGATCCTTTAACGGTATGCTGAAAGCTTCCGTATTCGATTTGTTTGAAGACATCCGTTTCTCTGGAGCTATCCGTTTACCATTGATCAGTGGTAATGGCGGTGGTGCCAGCTTCGGAACAGGTGGTGTGGGTGTATTTGTTCCAGTAAACCAATCACTGTTCGATGGTGGTGGTGAGTGGTATGCTAGAGTTGATTATCTGAAGAAGAGAATGGATTATTCATTGATCTATTATCGCCAAACCAATCTTGGTCTTGTGAATGGTGTGAACCAATCCAACAAACTCTACGAAGGTAAATTGTACTCCAACCTCTTCCAGGGAACAATCAAATACCCAATCGATCGCGTAAGAAGCGTTCGTTTATCAGCAGGACTTCGTATGGATAAGGTGGCAGTACGTGCGAGTGATTTCGATTCCAGTGCGCTGAAATCACCAGACCTTAACAAACAGACATTCGCCCTTTCCAAGCTGGAATATATATACGATAACACCATCATGAAGACCACCAATATCATGAATGGTCTTCGTTATAAGATTTATGCCGACCTGATGTCGTTGGTAACCGATCCAAAAGATGGCAGTACTGCCAATAAAGGTCGTTTATCTTTCAACTTCGGTGGTGATCTTCGTTACTACTATCCTATCTACCGCAATTTCATTTGGGCGGGAAGGGCAGCAGCCGATTTCAGTTGGGGTGATCAAAAGATCATCTACTATCTTGGTGGTGTAGATGGATGGATGTTCCCTAAGTATAACAGGGAGCCTATTCCACAAGACCAGAGTTACGCATACCAATCACTGGCTGTGAATATGCGTGGCTTCCGTCAGAACATCGCCAATGGTAACAATGCCATTGTGATGAACAGCGAATTCCGTTTACCTGTATTCAGCACCTTACTCAACAACGCCTAATTTCAATTGACACAATTCATCGATCTGGGTTCTGCATGGAATGGTTCTTATAACAAGATCAAACGTCCTGAACTCATCTATCCAAACCAGGATGGTACCGTTCAAGTTTTGACCAAAGCTGGTGGTATCGGTCCATTTGTTGGAGGTTATGGTTTCGGTGCCGCAAGTACAATTTCCAATTGACACAATTATTGGGATTCTTATAACAAAATCAAACGTCCTGAACTTCATGCGTTTGGATTGTGCTTCACCTTATTAGGATACTTCATGCGTTTGGAAAATGAATAGTTTCTTTAAAGGAAAGAGTATTTGGTATTTCGCGATGGGGATAGACTTTTAGGAAAGTCAAAAGTAAAAATTTAAAAGTCAAAATTGGAGTCTTGCTTTGGAGAGGCAGTTCTGATTTTGGCTTTTTCTTTTTTTGGGGAGTATTTTTTCACGCAAAGGCGCAAAGAGAGGTGATATCTCTATCATGAGTTTTCCTTATTGCTTTAAGGCGCAATGGGGAATACAATAACCGCGGAGACGCAGAGACGCGGAGAGGCATTCCCTGCGTCTCCGCGTCTCTGCGGTAAAATGTATTTGTATTCTCCTTTTACTCTTTTGACCTCTTAGCTATGTATTTGAATTTCCTTGCGCCTTAAAGCAATAATTAAATTTCATAAAGTTTTTCAAAACCTTTGTGGTCCTTAGCTCCCCGCACCTCAGTTAAAAAGCAAACACTATCCTGTACATTCTAATTATCCTTCCACATCAAGGTTTGTATTGGCTGTTAATCCTGTATTTCCTTTTCTTCCTTTAAATCCTGATTAAGACAAAATGTTTCGAAGAAACATCCTTATCCTGTGTATCCCTGTTATCCTTTTACATCAAGGTCCCTAACGGTCGCGAAGCGACCACTTGCGCCTTAAAGCCCAAAGGAAAACTCACAATTGAAAAATCACCTCTTTGCGCCTTTGCGTGAAATTAAATAAACGGGGTCCCAATTTTGACTTTTAACTTTTGAATTCCACCTTTCTCAACATCGCATACACAATCGTCATAAACACCGAAAAGCACCCCACCATGCCCCACGCGAAATGATGTTGCAAAGGATGAATGATCATTAAAACAATATCACGAAAAAGCTGAAATGGATTAGTTATTATATCCCAACTATTAAAGCGCAGGTAACGACCAATATACACTCCCAATGCATTCAGGAACATGATGGGATAAATGAAAAATATGGTGGTCTTATCGCCAGCTTCCAATCTTAGTATTTTCTCCATATGTCCTACAGATAAGATGCCCAGCAATAAGCCGTTCCAGGCAAACGATAAAATAAGAATTAACTCAAACCAGGAAGGCAATTGTGGAAATGAACCGAGATGGAAGAGATCGGTGAGAATATAAAAAGTATTGGGAATAAAAGCAATCCATAACAAAAGGGTTGGGATGAATAGTTTCCGGTTTTCAATCCAATCGGGACGTTGAAATAACCATAAGCTGATACCATAAGGTATACATGCCAGAAACATATTCCATATCAGGAAGAAAAACAACAAATGGCCAGTGTAGAAGTAGGTTGCTACCACCAAACTTAAACTGAAGCATACCGATAAAACCATTAATCGGTCTATGGATCTGCGTAAAAAGAATATACGGTCTAATGATAATGTCTTAAACATGTGTTGATTAATATATGTGAGGAATAAAAATCAGCAGTCCGGTAACTAAAGCCACCGCTGCCGCTACTAATACGGCACCCGCCGCAACATCTTTTATGAATTTCACCTGCGGGTGCTGTCCGGGTGAAATGAAATCCAGAATAGCTTCAATACAGGTATTGAACATTTCAGCTATCCATACCAATCCTATTACAATACTGATGGCTATCCACTCCATCTTACTTATTGCTAACAGAAAGCCCAATGTAATTACAGCAACCGATGCCATAAAATGTAACCAGGCATTATGCTCTTTCTGCAGAAAGGCTACCAAACCCTGTGAGGCAAAAGAGAAACTCTTTATCCTTTTAGAAAAGGAAAACGGTTCATTCTTCATAAATAGCTTTTTTACTTGTTTTATCTGCAATCCACTTCCACCAAAACCCTACGCAGGTAAAATATACGAAAAAGTTCACCAGGGTATCGCTAACGGAATGGGAATGACGGCCTATAGCAATGAAGAATATGATATTCAAGGCTAAAGCCAGCAGACTTATCAACAAACCCATTGCATGAACAGGCAGGTATAACCAGCCCAATCGCTTAAACCAAATTTGATGCATCTGTTTCTATTTTATAGTTATCAAATGATTTACTTACAGAGAGTGTTGCAAGCAACACTGATATCAATATGCTAATAACTATTCTTTGCCAGAATATGGCCTGATAGTTTATCCTAAACATCCACCCAAAAGCCAATAAAAAAATAAAAGCTATCAGCATTAAAAAGAATGCCAACCATGCTTTTGAAGCCTTAGTTTCATAAGGCAACCTAACAGATGCTTTTACAATTGGGGTTATTATGGGTAAAAGAGGGGCAGTAAAAACGACCAACTATTAATATTGCAAGCCCAAAAAAGAAAGCGAATAAGCCATCAAAAAACGGCAGAATAAATAAAGATATTAAGCGGCGAATAAAATACTTCGGGCCCAAATGGCTACTGCTATTGAAAACTGCTTTGACATAGCCTTACTTTTTCTGTTTGACTTAAGAAATAAGCTTGCAATTCCTGGTCTGTCAGGTTCCATGATAACCAGGTATACTTTTGCTGTTCTTCCTTGTATTGCTTAATCCGCTGATCGATGATTTGATCGATATCATTCGGAAAAGGCCACTTAATTCCTTGACTTCTCTTAATGAATTATGCTCTTTTAATATTACCCTGTTCTGATCTAACAGATCCAGTGCTTCATCTGATAGAGTGACCATATAATCAACCGGTATTACAATATTCTTATGCTGGGAAAAATTGTATGAAGCTATCAGCCTATCCCATTTGATGGTACTGGCCACCACCAGTAAAACTATTACCGCCCATGCATTAACACGCAATAGAAAATAGTTAGTCTTCTTCTTATGTATCTTCCAGAAAACAGTTACCAGACCTACAAGCACCAGTACCAGATAGAAAATAACTCCAATTCTTTTATACGCCAATCCGCTTTCATGGATATAATAATAATCGCGCAGGAAAACTGAAATTACCAATATACCATTCTGGATAATCCACGCATACGCAGCTCTTTTAACCATTTATTTTTTTGAAAAAATTCAGGTTCCCTCTGAAGACTAACAACAATACCACTATAGCGAGTAAAATAGAAAATATCAATAACCCTGTTCCTTCATGAATCATCTCATAGAGATTCACTTTGTCGCCATAACGATATCCAAACCATATATAGGAGATATCGATACTGTTCACTACAAATAATAAAATATTCAGGAATACAAGACTTAAAATATACCAACGGTGTTTATATTCTTTAATGCCATTATTCCAGATGCAAATTTCCCTAGTAAACCAATAAGCATCTGATAGATGGCACCCTGCTTACGATCACGCAAAGCAATTCTTTTCCTGCTAAGAATATCGGTAAGTTTTGCCTCCGCTTTAGAAAACACCTCAAGCTTGCTCTTTAATAAAAGGACAGTCGATAAGAATAATCCCAGTATAAGCATCCCAGCTCTATCCCATGAAACAAAATCAAAGAAGTTGAAAAAGAGGTTGGTCAATTTATCAATGATCTTTTCCGAAAAGTCTGCAAAAACGTTATTGGAGCCTGCATACAAAAGGAAGAAAATAAATAACAATCCTAATGGGATAATCAGAAAACGAATCCATTTACCGATTCCTCTCGAAGGGCGTTCAGCCTTACTCGGTTTTTGAAGGGTTTCAAAAAAATTAGGTATGGAGAAAACCATGTTCTCGATAATACTCCCAGCTGCGTACCATGCTGAACGATGTACATGTTGAATAAAGGCTACCAATAATAAGAATGTGATGCTAAACGCAATCATACTTATCACTGTATTTTGCAATAAGACCATTGCCAGGCAGATGAGGTGGCCTGCAAGCAGCCACCTCACTGTAGAAACAGGCCTGGCTTCAGGGTATAAAGAAAAAAGGGCGGTCAACAGAAAGGCATCATAGAATAATGTATTAACACCCATTTTCTCTTGCCAGAAAAGGAGGTTGAACAAAAATGCCCCGACCAATACCGCATAGAATTTTACCCGATTCGATTTCATATAGTGTTGTTTCAATTAATTTTTATTTTTTGAAAATCCTGTGCATCCCAATCATCCTTTCACATCAAGGTCCTGTATTGGTCGTGCCTCTGCGTCTCCAGAAGTGAATACAATAACCGCAGAGGCGCGGAGGCGCAGAGATATTTTCCCCGCGTCTCTGCGTCTCTGCGGTAAAATGTATTTGTATTCTTCTCCTCATAACAAAAGCCACTCAAAAAGAAATTCGATTTCATATAATGTGTTTTCAGTTTTTGAAAACAACTACCGGGAAGTCCGTTTTCATTTACTTCCAACGGCAGTTGTTTCACTCATTTGTGGTTCCCTCCGGAAGGGAAGGATTTCAGGTCAGCACAGGCCCGATATAGTTTCATTCTCCCATTCCCTCAGGCAATAGCAGGAAAAGGGGATACAGATTCACCGCTCTTCGGGCTATTCTTCACTTTCGACAGGATGGATTCTAATAAAGGAAGCATGGCATTCAAACCCTTTGTCTTTATCATGAAATTCCATAATGGTTCAAATTTTTTCCAACCACCCGCATAGCAGAAATGCTTAATCGCATGTTTCAGGCTATCGTGCTGTACGCTTGCCAGATACACATTCTTCCAGGAATAGAAATCGGTATAGGCCTTGTCATATCCTTTCTTTAATGCATCGGCAGATAAACCCTTCGTTTTATATACCACTTGTCTTGTATCATACTTATCCCATTCATGATGCAGTATCCGGTCCTCCCTTTCCATATCCTTGAACAATCGGGTTCCCGGATAAGGAGTAAGAATATGATAGGTGCAAGTGGTCAAGGCTTGCTTTACCGCCCATTCCACTGTTCTATCGAACACTGTTTCATCATCATCATCCAATCCAAAAACAAAACTTCCATTGATCATGATGCCGAGATCATGCAGCCTTTTAATAGCAGCATTATAATCACGACCTAGATTTTGGGTCTTATTGCTTTGCGAGAGATTATTGGAATTGAGTGTTTCAAAGCCAATGAACACACTTCTCATTCCCGCTTCTGCAGCTTTTTCAATAAGATCACCCCTCAATATGGCATCTACTGTGCTGGCACCCTGAAAAACCCGGTTCATTCCTTTCATTCCATCAAATAATGCAGTAGCAAATCGGTTATTACCCAGCAAGTGATCATCAAGAAAATAAAGATGCCGTCCAGGTAAGCGATCTATTTCAGCTAAAGCTGCATCCACTTTCTGGGTATAGAAAGATTTTCCTCCTTCAAAAAAAGCATCTTTATAACAGAAGTCGCAATGGTGCGGACAACCTCTTGAAACAACGATTGAATTGGGAACCAGGTAGTGCGATCTCTTTATCAGATCTCTTCTTACAGGTGGAATAGTATCAAGAGTTCGTTCCTGGTTACGATATACTTTCTTTGGCTCTTTCTTCCTGAAATCTTTTAGGAATTGGGGGAAGCTATCTTCTCCCGGACCTATAAAGATGCTATCGGCATGTGGCATGGCTTCATCGGGCAATGATGTTACATGTAATCCACCCAAGCATACATAAGATCCCTTCGCCCTGTAAGCATCGGCGATGGCATAGGCACGGAAGGCGTTTGTTATATAGACTTGTATCAAAACCAGATCGGGATGATCATCCGTATTTAAAACTTCTACATGTTCGTCTTGCAGGTCAATCTCATCATCGGGAGAACAATAGGCCGCAAGGGTGGCAAGTCCTAACGGCGGAAACAATGAATATTTTATCGGCCGCCAGTAAGGGCTTTTCGCTTCAGTAAGAGCTGGCAGTATCATTTTAATTTTCATGTTTCTTTTTTTAAAAGCACTTTGAAATTCAAAGTACAGGGACAAAAAAAATTATTTAACGCCTTTGATCATGTTTTCCAATGCTTCGATATGTTCCTTGAATGCTTTCTCACCGGCTTTCGTGATAGAATAAGTGGTATTTGTTTTTCTTCCGATGAATCCTTTGTGCACTTTAATGAACCCGTTCTCTTCCAGGTTTATGAGATGGGAGGCGAGGTTACCATCTGTCACTTCCATCAATTGCTTGAGGTCGTTAAAGCTGATTTCCTCATTCACCATAAGGATGCTCATGACACCCAGCCGGATACGGCTGTCAAAAATTTTATTCAGATTTCCAATGGGGTTCTTCATGTTGTCCGATTAATACTCAACGTTCATATTTCCACCACATCCACACACCATAAATGATATGCAATACCCCAAAACCAAGGGCCCAGAAATGTAATCCATACGATTCGTACCACAAATTCAATATCCCAAGAATTAATTGTCCATAACCCAGAAAACGGATCTCACCCAATGTATACTTGCTGGCATTCAGTAATGCGATACCATAAAATATTAGGCAACCAGGGGCTATCAACTGGTATTGCTCCAGCTCAATCATCCTCAAAAGCATGAAGGCGCCTGCAATCAGGGGTATCATCACGCTCCACATCAGCCTTTTCACCGTAGCGTCCCAGATAGGCACTTTATTTTTCTTACTTCTTCTATATGTAAAGATAAATGCCAGCGTAAAAGCTGCAAGAAATGTAAGTCCCGCGATGGTGAATAATTCCAGCTTCAGGGCTTCGGCACCATCCCCTGTTAGTTTTGAGAACAGGCAATCGCCTATTTCCCAGCAATGGATGCGGATACTGGTGATATAGGCCGCCACCAGGGCGCAGCAACCGGCCATGATACCACTCCACCCGCTTAATGAGATAAACCGGGAGGACCGTTCCATCATTTTCTTTATATCCTGCAGCGCTTCGAAAGGAGCATTGGTTTCTTGCATAAAAAGCACTTTGAAATACAAAGTAATTAGTTGTCAGCCATATTTCCAAATTTTTCTGGCACGATTTCCGCCCTTATAATTTTACCAACCCTTTTAACAAGCCATATCGTACTTTTGAATGATGATTTTATCGGTGAAAAGAGGCTTACCGGCTGCTGCTTTTACCCTTCTTTTGCTGTTCACTTTTTCCGACAGCTGGTCGCAGGTGAAAATACTGAAAGGAAGTATCCGGGACGCCCATAGTGATGAACCTATCCCCTTCGCTTCCATGCGTTTCCGGAACAGTACTTCCGGCCGCCTCAGCGATTCTGCTGGTAACTTTAGTTTCCGTTTTAACGAATGGCCTACTACCGATACCATTGAGATTACCTATGTAGGCTATGCCGATTATATCCTCCCTATTGATAGCACCCTCCTCTCCAGAGTCCGCAATAATGTGCTCGATATCTCCATCCTCATGATCCGTGGAAAATTCGCCAACGAAGTAGTGGTGAAGAAAAAAATTGACCGCGGCTATCTGATGTGGAAGCGAATCGTGAAACACAAACCGGAGAACGACCGTTACCGCTTCGACAACTTTTCTTATGAACTCTACAACAAAATAGAAATTGACCTTAAGAATATCGCCCGCGACAGATGGAGCAAATACCCAATCATAAAAAACTATGGTTTCGTATTTGATAATATCGACACAACAGAAGAAGGGAGACCCTACCTTCCTGTCTATCTTACAGAAGCGATTTCAGATTATTATTACCAGAAATCCCCCAAGAAAAGAAGGGAAGTTTTCAAAGGCACCAAGACTATCGGTGTATCGAATGAAAGTGCCCTTCAGTTTTTGGGTGGAATGGACCAGAATATCAATTTCTATGGCAACTTCATACCTGTATTCGACAAACAATATGTAAGTCCAATAAGTGACAATGGCGACCTGTACTACAATTACAAAGTACTCGATTCACAATTCGTAAATAATCGTCGACTCATCCATATGGTGTTTACACCAAAGCGAAAAGGTGAAAGTACCTTTGAAGGCGATTGTTGGGTACACGATACTACCTGGGCGGTTCAAAAGATGAACCTTCGTCTTAGTAAAGACGCCAATATCAAATTTGTAGATAAGCTAAGCCTTATTCAGGAATATTAGATGTCGGATTAAGTCATCTGGTTCCTTTCACGCGATAAGTTTGTAGTTGATCTATCCCTTACCGGAGAAAAAGCACTATCAATCATTGGTAGAAAATCGACCACCTATGAGAATATTGTTATCAACGATACGTCAGTACTTTCTGAATTAGCAAAAAACAAATTGATTGAAGAAACGATAGTTCCTGATTCAGCGAAATTCGCATCAGATAGTTTCTGGGATACAGCGCGACATGAATCACTGAACAAAAACGAAAAAGCTATCTATCATACTATCGACACCCTGATGTCGATGCCTTCTTTCAAAAGAGCTACCAAGATCATAAACTTCATTGCTACCGGTTATCTGGATGTAGGGAACTATCAAATAGGTCCTTGGCAAAACTGGGTATATGGGAATGTGATTGAAGGTTTGAGACTGCGTTGGGATTTGGGAACCAACCGGTATTTCAATAAGAACCTATTATTACATGGCTATCTGGCGTATGGATTCACCGACCAGAAATACAAGGGAGGAGCTGATTTCCGGTATCTCTTCAATAGAAATCCCCGACTGATGGTTTCAGGTTCTTATACCAAGGACTTTGACAGGGCACAGACTTACTACGATGAAATTAGCCAGGATAATATCTTCGCGTTAGCTATCAGAAAAAACAATGTGCCTTTTAAATTCATGATGCTGGAAGATGCAAGGCTGGCAGTATTTAAAGAATGGCATAATGGTTTATCAGTAAATATTATGGGCGTTCATAAAAGTTATGAGCCAATAAAAAATCTTCCTGATAAGGCAGTAATTGCAGGGAACAACGGCAATACCTTCACCACTTTTGAAACCTCTATCCAGGTTCGTTTCGCTTATCTCGAAAAATTCCTGGAGAATACTTTCTTCCGTACCAGTTTAGGTAGTCCATACCCTATCACAGAACTACGTTATACCCGGGGGATACCCAATGTATGGAACAGTAATTATTCCTATTCCAAATTATCAGCAAGCATCTCTGATTATAGCAAGATCCCTCCTATCGGAAGCATCTATTATAATCTCTTCGCCGGTAAAACCTATGGCACCCTGCCATATATGTTCCTTGATGTGGCACCGGGTAATGAGATCTACTATTATAATAAGTATGCTTTCAACCTGATGAACCGCTGGGAATACCTGCACGACCAATATGCAGGTATCAATTTCGAACACAATATCGGCAATGGATTATTCCGCTATATACCGCTCACGCGTAAGCTAAAATTCCGTCAGTTCTGGAATGCAAAGGTTTTATGGGGAAGTTTGAGTGATGCCAATAAGGCATTGAATAACCCAACCGGCTCATCCTATCAATTCTCTACGCTTGATGGAAAGACTATATGGAATTAGGAACCGGGTTGACAATATCTTCAAGGTATTCAGGCTCGATTTTATCTGGCGTGTATTGCCAAGACCATTGCCTCTGAAAAAGTGAAACGTTTTGGGGTATTCTTCAGTTTCCGATTGGCATTTTAAATAACGAAAGTTTCTTATTGACCCATCGTTTTTTTGGCTAACTTTTGGAGCCAAAAAACGATTGCATGACAGGAAAATATATCCTTTCCCTCGACCAGGGAACTACGAGTTCAAGAGCCATCATTTTCGATCAGGCAGGCGCTATCATTTCAGTAGCCCAGAAAGAGTTCAAACAATACTATCCGCAACCCGGATGGGTGGAACATGATGCCGATGAAATCTGGTCCTCCCAGTTCGGTGTAATGGCGGAAGTACTGGCAAAAACCAATAGCAAGACATCCGATATAGCCGCCATCGGTATCACCAATCAACGCGAAACCACCATCGTTTGGGAACGTGAAAGCGGTAAACCTATTTATCATGCCATCGTTTGGCAGGACAGACGAACTGCAGGTTACTGTGATAGATTAAAAGCAGAGGGTCATGCGGCGATGATCCAGCAAAAAACAGGATTGGTGATAGATGCCTATTTCTCCGCTACCAAATTAAAATGGATTTTGGATGAAGTACCTGGTGCAAGGGCCAAAGCCGATAGAGGTGAATTAGCTTTTGGTACTGTCGATAGTTGGTTAGCCTGGAAATTATCAGGTGGGAAAATACATATCACCGATGTATCAAATGCCTCCCGCACTTTATTACTGAATATACAAACCGGTGAATGGGATGAAGACTTACTCAAACTATTTGATATACCTGCATCGGTATTACCGGAAGTAAAACCATCCAGCAAAGTATATGGAGTTACTGAAACCGTAGTGAAGCATGCGAATATTCCGATTGCAGGTATTGCTGGAGATCAGCAAGCCGCATTATTCGGACAACTATGTACACAACCGGGTATGGTGAAGAATACATATGGAACCGGTTGCTTCATGCTGATGAATACCGGTGAACAGCTGATTCCTTCAAAAAATAATTTGCTGACCACCATCGCCTGGAAAATTGGCAATAAAACAGAATATGCTTTGGAAGGAAGTGTGTTTATTGCAGGTGCCGTTGTACAATGGTTACGCGATAGTCTTCATTTCATCCGTCATTCCGGCGATGTGGAAGCACTAGCAGCCCAGGTAACTGATACCGATGGCGTATTCCTTGTGCCTGCCTTCGCCGGATTAGGTGCTCCCCACTGGAATCCTTATGCGAGAGGTTCTCTTTTTGGAGTAACAAGAGGCACAACAAAAGCCCATATTGCCCGTGCTGCCCTTGAAAGCATCGCCTATCAAACCACAGATGTACTAAAAGCCATGGAAGCCGACTCCGGCATTTCAATAAAAGAATTACGCGTAGACGGTGGCGCTACCATCAACAATATGCTGATGCAATTCCAGAGCGATATATTACAAACACCTGTAGTTAGACCGAAAATAAACGAGAGCACCGCCCCTAGGGGCTGCTTATCTCGCCGGATTAGCCGTCGGTTATTGGGATAGTGTGGAATCCTTACAGAAACAATGGCAGATGGATGCGCGTTTCACTCCATCATTACCAGTAGAAAAAGTAAATGAATATATGAAGGGTTGGCAAAGGGCGGTGAAGGCGAGTATTGCGTGGGCGGGAGACGCTTGAAAGTTCAATTGGTTCAAGAGTTTAAGAGGTTCCAGAGGGGCAGCGTGATAAGTTTGGTGCATCAAGAGAATTTGAACCCTTAAATTTTTTACCGCAGAGACGCGGAGACGCAGAAGGTACTTCCTGCGTCTCTGCGTCTCCGCGGTAAAATGTATTTGTATTGGTTGCGGAGCAACCCATTGCGCCTTAAAGCATAATGCAAAGCTAACATTACAAGCATTAATTCTTTGCGACTTTGCGTGAAAATTAATTAGAAATTTCTCTACTCACGACAAAATCAACATGACCAGAGCTCAACTAATAGAAAAACTCTCACTCACAAAACAATTCGACATCATCATCATCGGTGGTGGTGCCACCGGATTAGGAGCCGCCGTTGACGCCGCCACTCGCGGCTATTCCACCTTATTACTCGAACAGGATGATTTTGCAAAAGGCACTTCCTCCCGATCCACAAAACTGGTACACGGTGGCGTTAGATATCTGCAACAAGGAAATATAAAAATGGTGATGGATGCCCTTAAAGAAAGAGGCGTACTGAAAAAGAATGCACCACATATAGTAAAAAACCAATCCTTCATAGTCCCCAATTACAAATGGTGGGAAGGTCCTTATTATGGATTGGGATTGAAAGTATATGATTGGATGAGTGGCAGCTTAGGTTTGGGGAATTCTGAATGGCTGAGTACTGAAGAAGTATTGGAACGTGCCCCTACCCTTGATCCGGAAGGATTAAAAGGCGGAGTTATTTATCACGATGGACAATTCGATGATGCCCGGTTAGCCATCAATCTGGCACAGACCGCTGTTGAATATGGTGCCGTGGTGTTAAACCGATTCAAGGTAAACGGCTTATTGAAAGTGAATGGGAAAATAGTTGGAGTGGATGCCAGAGATATGGAAACTGGATTGACTTATGAAATTCAATCCAAAAGCGTCATAAACGCTACAGGTGTCTTTTCAGATACCATTCAACAGATGGATGAACCGGGAAAAGAAACCAGTATCAATCCTAGTCAGGGCATACACATTGTATTGGATAAGGAATTCCTCCCGGGTTCAGCAGCCATCATGATTCCGCATACCGATGATGGAAGGGTATTGTTTGCTGTACCCTGGCATAACAAGATAATAGTAGGTACCACAGATACAGCTGTAGATACTATTTCTGAAGAACCGAAAGCATTACCCGAAGAAGTTGATTTCATTCTACATCATGCGGCAAGATATCTCACCAAAGATCCTGGTTACAGTGATATCAGAAGTGTATTCGCTGGCTTGCGACCGCTGGTTAGAAGTTCTGCTAAAAAGACTGCCGAAGTATCGCGCGATCATTCCATACTATTAGCCACTTCGGGTTTGATAAGTATTGTGGGAGGTAAATGGACTACCTATAGAAAGATGGCGGAAGATGTGGTGAATACGGCAGCCATTCAGGGTGGATTACCGTATAAAGATTGTATCACAGCAACTACTCCAATACATGGAGCTATGGAGGTTACTGATTTTGCCAAGGAAGGCTATTATTATGGTACAGACCGCGAATCAATCAATGATCTTATACATTCATACAGCGAATTGGGCAAGGTATTACATCCAGCACTTCCCTATACTGTTGCTGAAATAATATGGGCTGTAAGGAATGAATGGTGTTTGACATTGGATGATGCCCTGAGCAGAAGGACAAGGGCCCTGTTATTGGATGCCAAGGCTGCCATTGAAATGGCACCTTCGGTCGCCGCTATTATGGCAAAAGAATTGGGAAAAGAGGGTCAGTGGATTTCAGAACAATTATTATCTTTCAATACTGTAGCTCAAAATTACTTGCCAAAACAACTTTAAAAACGATTGCTTATGACTGCTTTCTGGGGCGAATTTATCGGCACCATGTTATTGATACTTCTAGGGGAAGGTGTTGTTGCCAATGTAGTATTAGATAAAACAAAAGGAAATAACGGGGGATTAATTTCCATTACTTTCGGTTGGGCTATTGCGGTATTCGCTGGCGTTTTTGCCTCGGTTGAACTGGGAGGAAGTGGACATTTGAATCCGGCTGTCTCCATCGCAATGGCTGTATTAGGTAATTTCGAATGGGCTAATGTTGGCCTTTATATCGCAGCACAAATGGGCGGCGCGTTCACTGGAGCGGTTGTAGTATGGTTAGCCTACCGCCAGCATTTCAATGAAACGAAAGATGCAGATACTAAAATGGCCGTATTCTGCACTAGTCCTGCAATAAGAAGCAGTATCAATAACCTCATTACAGAAATCATTGGCACTTTCGTTTTAATACTTGGAGCCCTTTTAATGGCAAAATCTGAAGTGAAACTGGGGGCATTGGATGCGTTGCCAGTAGCATTGCTGGTACTTGGAATCGGTCTTTCGTTAGGTGGACCTACAGGTTATGCTATCAATCCTGCAAGAGATTTGGCACCAAGAATAGCACATGCCATCTTACCAATTCCAAATAAGAGAGATAGTGACTGGTCTTATTCATGGGTTCCGGTAATTGGACCCATCATAGGGGCCTTACTGGCAGTAGGTGTTAAATCACTGCTGTAGCACTTCCTTTCCATTACCATAATATTTTTTACGAAGCCAGAAAGCCAGGTTTACCAGGGCTATAAGGGCAGGTACTTCCACCAGCGGGCCAATAACCCCTGCGAAGGCTTGTCCGCTATTGATACCGAATACACCAATAGCAACAGCGATGGCCAGTTCAAAATTATTTCCAGCTGCTGTAAAAGCTATGGAAGCATTTCTGGAATAGTCAACACCCATCTTGCGTGCAATCAGGAAGCTTACAAGGAACATGATAGCAAAATAGATTACTAAAGGAATAGCTATCCTTACAACATCAAGTGGTATCTGCACAATCAGTTTCCCTTTCAAGCTAAACATTACTACAATTGTGAACAGAAGCGCTATTAATGTAATGGGCGATATAATGGGAACAAATTTCTTCTGGAACCATTCTTCTCCCTTACTCTTTATCAAAGCATATCGGCTGATGACTCCCGCTGCAAAAGGAATACCGAGATAGATAAGAACGCTTTCCGCAATCTGTCCGATAGTTATATTCACTTCCAGTCCATGCATTCCGAACAACGGAGGTAATACAGTTATGAAAACATAAGCATACACACTATAGAGCAATACTTGAAACACACTATTCAATGCTACTAGTCCGGCTGCATATTCTCTATTGCCATCTGCAAGTTCATTCCAAACAATCACCATGGCAATACAACGGGCGATGCCGATCAGGATGAGTCCAACCATATACTCGGGTAAATCGCGAAGGAATACGATGGCTAAAACAAACATGAGTATGGGACCAATCACCCAGTTCAACAAAAGTGACACGCTAAGTACTTTCACATTACGGAATACTTCACCCATTTTTTCATAACGCACTTTTGCCAATGGCGGATACATCAT
Organism: Chitinophagaceae bacterium; assembly: GCA_044220885.1. GTDB lineage: Bacteria > Bacteroidota > Bacteroidia > Chitinophagales > Chitinophagaceae > Endoryza. The sequence goes on along the minus strand of JBGAQE010000110.1, from coordinate 1,797 downwards.
CAATATTAATCCGATAGCCAGAGGGATATTTGTAGTACCGCTGGAGAGCGAGTTAATGAATACAGAAGAATCGGGATAGAAATACCCGATTGCTATTCCAACAAGCATTGCCAGCAAAATCCATAAGGTGAGATATCTGTCCAGAAATCCCAATTGTTTTCTTTTAGCTGCCGGTGCGCAATCAGTAACTGTCATATTCTGGTTTTTATCATTTTAATAATCAGCAACACTCATTATCTTTTGGTACTATCTGCATCAGGGTTTCCCATTCCTCTTTTATTTTATTCCATGTCTTTAGTTCCAGGCAGTAGCAAACGGAAACGCCTTCAATGCGACCCTTTATCAACCCGGCTTCTTTCATTTCTTTCAGATGTTGTGAAATGGTTGATTGAGCCAGACCCAATTCTTCTACCAGATCACCGCAAATACAGCTCTCCGATTTAAGGAGTTGTTGTAGTATGGCAATGCGGGCGGGATGGGCCAAAGCCTTGAAATAAGTGGCCAGTTTGTTCTGGCGTGCCGTGAAAATCTCGGATTTTGTTCTACCCATATCAATCGCAATATTACGATATATAATCAAAAAACCGAATTCTGCTGAAATCGCTATTTTTAAGTCACTAATAATTAACCAATGAGAAAAGCGCTTGCATTAACAGTAATTGGATGTCTGGTTTTGTCAACAGCCTTCAGCCAGGATCCCGAACAACGATTAAAAGAAAAAGGCATTACCCTTCCAACGGCCTCTGCCCCTGTAGCTAATTATGTGAATGCAGTTCGGGTAGGAAACCTTTTATATTTATCAGGGAAAGGTCCGAAGAAAGCCGATGGCACAGATATTACCGGAAAAGTTGGAAAGGAACTTACATTAGAACAAGGCTATGCAGCCGCCCAGGCTGTTGCCATATCACATATCGCTGTTTTAAAAGCGGAGCTAGGTGACCTTAAAAAAGTAAAGAGAATAGTGAAGGTTTTAGGCATGGTAAATTGTGTTGAAGGTTTCACGGATCAACCCAAAGTAATAAACGGATATAGTGATTTCATGGTGGCTATATTCGGTGATAAGGGAAAGCATGCAAGAAGCGCGGTAGGTATGTATGCACTACCAAACAATATTGCAGTGGAGGTGGAAGTGATAGTGGAGGTGGAATAGTAAAAAGAAGTTGTAAGCCAAAAAAATGCCAGTGTAAGTGAAATGGAAAAGACCTGATTGCTAATGTATTACATCCGGATTGGTTGTATAAGGTCTCCAACCTTATAAGGTTGGAGACCTTATACAACCTGCTCATAATACAACCTAAATTTCAAGAAAGATTTCGACTAAACTTTTGGCTCTAATTAGAATTTACAGATGCTGCGTTTATAATAGAATGCAGGCCAGGTCTAGTTTTAAACTGTTTCAAAATTCTCCTGCAAAAATATCTCAATAAACGATGTTATCTCTGTAGCTATAATTGTACAACAACATTTCAATTTCGTGAAAAGTTGTATAAGGTCTCCAACCTTATAAGGTTGGAGACCTTATACAACTAAATCTCAATTTTCCTTCAAGGAATTAATCAAAGCAAGAGTCCTACCCTCAGATACAACTAAAATTTTGCACATGTAAATGGGGTTATCAACAAGATGGATTTTTGAATTTCATTTAAAATCAAAGGATTGCCTTTGTAGTAGGAGATTCGAGATGTCATCTTGTGTAAGACACAACTGCTCTATACAACACCAATTTTTCACAACTATTTTTTGCAATCAAGCCCTGCTTAGTTCAGTATTTGAGCGCAAGTAGGTTGTATAAGGTCT
>JBGAQE010000109.1:0-14786 GCA_044220885.1 Chitinophagaceae bacterium | reverse complement strand
CAAAAATAACTTCCCTGAAGTATCTCCGGTTATCAAAATAGATAATCCATGGCAGGTACAATTCGATAAGCAATGGGGCGGTCCTGCCAAACCGGTTACATTCGATAAGTTGCAAGATTGGACAACCAACAGCATACCAGGTATCAAATACTTCAGTGGTACTGCCATCTATCGAACCAGCTTCAATGCCCCTGCAACAATCATAAATACAAAACAAACACTCTATCTTGATCTAGGAAAAGTGAATCACTTGGCACGTATTATCCTGAATGGAAAAGATCACAGGTGTATTATGGACAACACGGAAGTTTCAATTCCATCTCAGTATTACAAGCGTCAATATATTTAAATCCAGGTCACCAATGTATAGACCCAGCCGATTGATAGGTGACGAACAAGAACCGGATGATTGCAGATAGCTGCGGACAGCTTATTTCTAATGCAACGTACCAAGCAACTGAAAAGAGGAATTTCTGATTGGTTTTTGAAGAATCAACCGAGGCCATCGAAAGGGAGATACTGTTTTACTACGTGGAATTATTTTACGAAGGATTCTCCATTGATACCTTCAGGTTTGATTGGTCCTGTTAGGATTGCGAAGTAAAAATTGGAAAGTCAAAATTATAAAGTCAAAAGTCAAAATTGGGTGACAGTCTGATAATAATCAGACCCTCCGAATTTCGATTTTTGACTTTTTAATTTTGATTTTTTACTTTGAAAGCTTTTACTTCGCCGAATAAGAATACGGATACTCTTACTTCCTTTATTTTATTCGCCTTCTCACTCATACTAAAACTCAAATTCCCTCATTCAACAACTCAAAATGATTCACATAATTATTCTCATACAGCTTCGCATTCCAGTTTAGCGATTGAACATACCTGTTCTTATCATTATTAGCCGGAGCCTGTATCACTAACTGTTTTTCCATTTTCAAAACTGATTGTCATCTTCTTGAAAAGGGGAGCACTTAAAACATATTGATCTGTAGCGGGACAAACAGGGTAGAAGCCCATAGCGGAGAAAATATACCAGGCAGAAGTTTGTCCATTGTCTTCATCACCACAATATCCATCAGGTGCATCTTTGTACATTCGGTTCATCACTTCACGAACCCAGTATTGGGTTTTCCAGGGCTGACCGGCATAGTTATATAGATAGGTCATGTGCTGAATGGGCTGGTTGCCGTGGGCGTATTGTCCCATATTCATGATCTGCATTTCACGGATTTCATGGATGGGAAAGCCATAATAAGTGTCATCGAATAATGGCGGCATAGAGAAGATGGTATCTAAAGTTTGGATGAACTTCTGTTCTCCACCCATCAGATTCACTAATCCATTCATATCATGAAATACACTCCAGCTATAATGCCAGCTATTGCCTTCTGTAAAAGCATCACCCCATTTGAATGGATTGAAAGGTGATTGGAATTTTCCGTCTTTGTTCTTGCCACGCATCAATCCGGTTTCTTTGTCGAATACATTCTTGTAATTCATCATTCGTTTTTCCAACAAGGCTAATTCTTCTTTCGGACGGTTCCGTTTTTTCCCGAGCTGCCAGATGGCGAAATCATCATAGGCATACTCCAATGTTCTTGCTACATTTTCATTAATGGCAACATCATAAGGAACATATCCTAACTCATTATAAAATTTCACACCTCTTCTTCCAACTGCATCAATCGGTCCTTCGTTATTGGCGCCGTGTAATAATGCCTGATACAATGTTTCAATATCATATCCTTTGCCGCCCTTAATAAATGCATCTGCTACTACGGAGGCAGAGTTATTACCCACCATCACACTTCTAAAACCCGGACTCGACCATTCGGGTAAGAAACCGCCTTCTTTATAATCATTAATCAATCCTTCCTGCATTTCCTTGTTGATGGAAGGGTAGAGGAAGTTTAATAGAGGATATAATGCACGGAATGTATCCCAAAAACCGGTGCCGGCATACATATAGCCTGGCAGCATTTGTCCATTGTAAGGACTATAATGCACCATCTTCCCGCTTCTGTCCATTTCATAATGTTTCTGAGGGAAACAAACAGTGCGATATAAACAGGAATAGAAAGTACGTAACTGTGATTCGGATCCACCTTCTGCTTTCACTCTTCCCAAAATGCTATTCCAATGTTTTTTGGAAGCAGCCACTAATTGGTTGAAATCATTCCCATTGGTTTCACTCTCCAGATTATAGATCGCTTGATCAATGCTGATAAAAGAAGAGGCAGCTCTTACATTGATTTTTTCTCCTTTGGCAGTTTTAAATCCGATGATAGCGCCACTGTGATTGGCTGTTAATTCCAGTACATCTTTTACTAGAACACTATCGTGCCATACTTCTGAAGAAACAAATGCTTTGTCAAACTGAACCACAAAGTAGTTCTTGAAATTGGCAGGAACACCACCGCTGTTTCTGGTGGAATAGCCTATGACTCTTTTTTCATTGGGTAGTATCTTTATATAGGAGCCTTTATCAAAAGCATCAATCACTACATACGAATTATCATTCTGCGGATATGTGAACTGGAAAGAAGCCGCTCTTTCAGTAGCGGTTAGTTCTGCCGTAATATCAAAATCGGCCAGATATACATTGTAGTAATATGGTTTTGATGTTTCGGCCTTATGACTAAACCAACTGGCTCTTTCTTTTTCACGGAAGATTTTCTTTCCTGTTACCGGCATGATGGAGAACTGACCGTAATCATTCATCCATGGTGATGGTTGATGGGTTTGCTTAAATCCTACAATCTTATCAGCAGTATACATATACATCCAACCATCTCCCATACTTCCTGTTTGCGGTGACCAGTAGTTCATACCCCATGGTCGGCCAATAGCGGGATAGGTATTCCCATTCGACAACCGGAAGGTGGATTGGGTACCCATAAGTGGATTCACATATTCTACTGGGTCGAAATTGGTTTGTTGGGCGAAGGATGCTGCATTGATGAAGGTCATTATCAGAAGAGGCAGGAGTTTCTGTTTCATTTAATTCAAGTTTGAAGCTGGATGCTTGGGTTTGGAAAGTAAAGATAGTACGGAATGCGGAAAGCTGAATGCAAGATGCTTGATGCTAAATGCAAGATGCTAGTTGCTAAATGGAGAATCTTAAAGTTCCGAACTCTCGAAGAGTTCGGAACTTTAAGATTCTCCATTTAATTACCAAAGACCTGAATAAAAAATGAAATCAAATTCCGAAGACAGAATTCCGTTTAAAATCCGTCGCAGTGTATCCCGCAGGGGACCCTGCGACGGAGTGTGGGGATGATTAGGAAAACAAGTATATATCTCGGCGTCTCCGCGTCTCTGCGGTAAAATGTATTTTTTATTCCGAAGCCTAAACACCCTCCCTACTCTAAACTAAGCATCCAGCCTCAAGCATTCCTCACAATGACTTATATCATAAAATAACTCCCCCCCAAAGCGTACATTTATTACAGGAAAAATCCCATTTCAATGCTTCTATTGAAACGAGGATTAAGTGATACTATGTCATTTACCGCAAAAGGGAAACCGATTGCTATTTCCTGAACATAAGTCATGGCTACCCCATCTGCCATCCGTAGCTTCCTGTTTGAAGCAGGCGATATAGCCCGTTTCACAGGAAAATTCTTTTCTCAGGTCTTCCGGCCACGATATGAAATCTCAGAATTTGTTAGACAATGCTATAATATCGGGTATAGGTCATTGCCGCTGGTAGGACTAACAGGTTTCATCATGGGACTGGTACTTACCATGCAATTACGTCCATCGATGGTTGATTATGGAGTAGAATCCCAATTGCCGGCCATCATCGGAATCGCAGTGATTAGGGAAATAGGACCGGTGATAACAGCATTGATATTCGCCGGCAAGATAGGATCCAGTATTGGCGCCGAACTGGGTTCCATGAAAGTGACCGAACAGATAGATGCCATGGAAGTGAGTGGTACCAATCCTTTGAAATACCTGGTGGTGACAAGGGTACTGGCTGCTACCTTCATGTTACCCATTTTGGCCATATTGAGTGATGCAATTTCCTTATATGGTTCTTATCTGGGGGTCAATATAAGAGGCAGTACAAGTTTCTATCTTTTCTGGACACAGGTATTCGATAACCTTTCTTTCTCCGATGTATTACCAGCTTTCATCAAGACTTTCTTTTTTGGATTTGCAGTGGGTATCATCGGATGTTATAAAGGCTATAACAGCAGTAAAGGAACAGAAGGGGTGGGAAGAAGTGCCAATTCTGCCGTGGTGGTTTCTTCTGTCATGATATTCATATTGGATTTGATAGCGGTGCAGTTGACAGATCTGTTGGGATTCAATTGAGTAATAAGTGGTAAGTAGTAAGTAATAAGTAATAAGTAATAAGTGGTAAGTGTTAAGTAATAAGTTATGAGTGAGGAGGTATTAAATAGTAAGATAGTATCTGTAAAGCCGGTGATTGAGATTGTGGGCTTGTGTAAATCATTTGGGAATAATCATGTGCTCACAAATTTCAATCTGAAATTATTTGCTGGGGAGAATCTGGTGGTATTGGGAAAATCCGGTTCTGGTAAATCTGTTTTGATAAAATGTATCATCGGATTATTGGAACAGGATGCCGGAAGTATAAAAGTTTTCGATAACGAAATCGATGAACTTGATGATGCGGAATTAGATCAGGTTAGGGCAAGAGTGGGATTCCTTTTCCAAAGCAATGCCCTTTATGATTCCATGACGGTTCGCGAAAATCTTGAATTTCCCCTTAGAAGACACTGGATAAAAGTATCTCAAAAAGAAGTGAATGATATGGTGATGGAAGTGTTGGAAGAAGTGGGACTGGCCCATACGGTGGATATGATGCCGGTTGAATTATCAGGAGGAATGAGGAAACGGATTGCATTAGCCCGTACCCTGATCCTGAAACCAGAGATCATCTTATACGATGAACCGACAACAGGATTGGATACCATAACCGCCAAGGAAATCATTCAGCTGATGATGGATATCCAGAAAAAATACAATACCGCCTCATTGATCATTTCACATGATATGAACTGTGTGCGTATGGCCAGTAATCGTATCATCCTTTTGTATGAAGGCAGTTGCTATGCGAATGGAACTTTTGCTGAAATGAAGTCTAGTGAGGACGCCATAATAAAACATTTTTTCGAATGACCCATAAAGCCTGTGATATATGGAAAAGAAACCTATGAACACCGTAAAACTGGGCTTGTTTGTAATAGCAGGACTCTTCTTTCTTGTCTTTCTGTTATATATGATAGGAAGCAATAGTAATCTTTTTGGCTCCAATTATATCCTTAAGACAAGATTTGAAAACGTACAAGGATTAAAAGCAGGTAATAATGTCCGCTTTGCCGGTATTGAAGTAGGAACGGTTAAGAAGCTCAACATACTTTCTGATACGGTTATTGAAGTGGAGATGGTAATCGATGAAAAAATGAAAGAAGTGATTAGAAAGAATGCAGTAGTTGCTATCGGTACCGATGGACTTGTTGGTAATAAAGTAGTGAATATAGTAGCCTCAAAATTTCCAGCTGATCTGGCAACTGAAGGAGATATACTTGCTTCCCGCAAGCCTATTGATACCGATGATATGTTACGCGTGCTTTCGAAAACTAATTCAGATATAGCTGTGGTAGTCGATAATTTAAAAACTACAGTTGCTCGCATAAATAACAGTACGGCCTTATGGGCTTTATTAAACGATAATTCATTGCCTGCAGATTTAAAAAAATCAGCCGAGAACATCCGATTGGCAACTGCCAAAGCCAATACCATGGTGAATGATCTGTCTTCTGTAGTAAGTGATGTGAAAAGCGGTAAAGGATCTCTCGGTGCCATCCTGACTGACACCAGTTTTGCAAGTCACCTTAATGAGGCCATCGGTAAAATAAATTCGGTAGGGGATGAGGCAATGCAATTATCCAATCAGATTGCTTCTGTAGTTGCAGGATTGAAAACTGATATCAACTCCGGCAAGGGTCCCATTCATTCAGTATTAAAAGACTCAGCAATGGCCGCTACCATCAACCAAAGCCTCATCAATATCCAGAATGGAACGGATGGTTTTAATGCGAATATGGAAGCGTTGAAGCATAGTTTTCTGTTTAGGGGGTACTTCCGGAGGTTGGAGAAAACTAAGAAGGTTCAAAAAGTTCAATAAGTTCAATAAGTTCCAGAGGGCTGACTAATTGCAGGCAGCTTGATATTTTAAGTTTTTTAACCGCAGAGGCGCAGTGACGCAGGGAATTCCTCCGCGTCTCTGCGCCTCTGCGGTTATTTGTATTGGCTTTTCCCCACTCACTGCTGCGGGGGCAGGCATTTTCAAATTTTCATCCCGACGCGTCGGGACCCAAATTTTCAAATTCTCACTGATAGTACGAATAATGATACTCCACCCTCCCAATCAACGTCTTCTCCTTCGAATAACATGCATCCTGGATCTTCAGCCCATCTTCATCATAGCTATAATACCATTTCTGGTAATTGCTTGTGCCTTCTGGAACCACTAATTGGGAACCGAGTCGGTTGTTCTCGTCGTATTCGAATATATAATCGGGTAATAATCTTTTGGCAGCCCTGTTATAGCGTACGATATCTGTTAGCTGCTTGTCCTCGTTGTAATAATAGTATACAGAAGGTAATGCAGCCCCTTTGAAACTGCTTTTCTCTTCTTCTACATTGCCATTAGCATCCAATACGAATTCAACAATCGTGGTATCCTTATTATTCTTGATCTTCAGCATTCGGGTAGGCTTGCCTGTTGCATTATAGGACCATATATGTTCTTCACTAATGCTGAAATTACCAGCAGATGTTGTAGTGTTTCTTATAACAGAAATCTGTCCATCAGCGGCATATTCATAATTCACTTCTGTGTGCGACCCATCACTGGTATCAACAGTACGGATCAGTCTGGATTGTGGATTATAATACGATGTGCTTAAAGTAGAACCTGTAAGACTTGTTGTTGTGCTTGTACTTACTTTGGAGTAGTCTTTGCTGAACTGCTGGTCAGAACTAAATCCTTCAATTGGATTGCCATCGGCGTCAAAACTCTTGAATTGGATATCCTTTACTTTTTGCTTTTTGAAATTGGCAAAGCGCAGGTTTGCAGCCTGGGTAGACAGGATGTCCTTAAAATAGAATTGGCCGGAAACACCCGTTGCAATTCCTGAAAGCAGGGTGAAGAGTACTATGTATTTCATTAAATGGATTTTCAAACCGCAATGATAACGTGTTATAGGGCTCTTTAATGCAACCCAACCCCTAAAATTTTCCATAAAAGGGGGGCATTCCTTATTTTTAAGCAAAATTTACCCCTTGTCGCACTCAAAAGAACGAAAAGAGAAGATTTGCCTGAACTGTAATACAGAACTGACAGGCCGTTTTTGCCCTAACTGCGGACAAGAGAACACGGAGCCCAGGGAGTCCTTTTGGGGGCTGATCACCCATTTTTTTAATGATATCACCCATTTTGATGGTAAATTCTTTTCCTCACTTAAATATCTTGTCAGTAAACCAGGATTTCTTCCATTAGAATATATCAGGGGGCGCAGGGCCAGCTACCTGAATCCGATCAGGATGTATGTATTCACATCAGCCTTGTTCTTCCTTATTTTCTATAACAAATTTTCTCCCAGTCACGAAGTAGAAAAGGTGGGGAATATGATAGAATTCAATAAGGAACGGTTGGAGGAATTGAGAAAAGCAGGTTATGAAACTGCAGAAACAAAAGAAGATTCATTAAGAATCGATAGTGGGATCGCAGTACTAAAAAAAATTGCATTAGATACAAAGGATTCAACAACATATAAAACAAAAGCATCTATTGCAGGCCTCGATTTCAATGCTGATCCATTGGAATCAGAATACAAATCCATTGACGAATACAAGAAAGCCCAGGATTCGTTACCTGAAGACAAAAGGGATAACTGGTTGGAAAGACAATTTCAGTACAAGAACATTCAGATTTCAAACAAGTATGGTAATAATAACCGGCTTTTCTGGACAGATATCGGCAATAAGTTCATTCATCAGTTCCCATATATGCTTTTCGTTTCCCTTCCTTTGTATGCACTCTTCCTGAAATTACTATACATACGAAGGAAAAGGTACTATGTTGAGCATATCCTCTTTTTGATTTATCTGTATATTTTCACTTTCCTTTTCCTCTTATTATTCTTTTTGTTTACTACGCTGAAACAGGATATGGGTTGGACATTCCTTAAATATTTTCAGATACTCATGTTATTGGGAGGTATCTATTATGCTTATAAAGCCATGAGGAAGTTCTATGAACAGGGAAGAGCAAAGACGCTTTTCAAGTTCATAATACTTAATGCCCTTGCTTTTTTCAGCCTGCTATTGATATTTACCTTGTTCTTCGGGCTTACCATTTACCAGATTTAATAAAAAATATGAACCAACCACCAGCAGCGGCAGCCTTCCTACGTTTGGTTAAAATAATGGATGAATTGCGGGAACAGTGTCCCTGGGATCGTAAGCAAACCATCGATACACTACGCTCTCTCACCATCGAAGAGACTTATGAACTGGCTGATGCCATAACTGATCACGATTGGAAAGGCATTAAGGAAGAACTGGGTGATGTTTTATTGCATATTCTTTTCTATTCCAAAATAGGGTCTGAACAAGGGAAATTCACTCTTGATGAAATGATCAATGGTATATGCGAAAAGCTGATAGCCCGTCACCCTCATATATATGGCGATGTGAAAGTGGCCGATGATGAAGAAGTGAAACGTAACTGGGAAAAATTGAAATTGAAAGAAGGTAAAACCTCTGTATTAGGGGGCGTGCCCACCTCTCTTCCTGCCATGGTAAAAGCCACCCGATTACAGGAAAAAGCAAAACAAGTAGGCTTTGAGTGGGATAACAGGGAACAGGTATGGGATAAGGTGGAAGAGGAGCTTGAAGAGCTAAAAGAAGCGGTGGCTACAAAGGATTCTTCTAAAATGGAAGATGAATTGGGGGATGTATTCTTCTCCCTTATCAATTATGCACGGTTTTTGCAGGTAGATGCCGAAAACGCACTGGAAAGGACCAATAAGAAGTTCAAATACCGTTTCACCCGAATGGAAGAGGCGGCCAGTGAGAAAGGAACCTCGCTGGTTTCCATGAGTCTGACCGAAATGGACGAGCTCTGGAACCAGATCAAAAAACAAAACAAGGGCACTTGAAGCAATTGCTGACCATTCTGGCTAAACGAAACAGTTACCTGCTACTGGCAGCGGTCATAATATTCACTACCGTATTCCTTTTGAATAAATATGTAGTGAGCGATACCTCGGCTCACTATTACACCACCCGCATCCAAAACGATATCCAGCAAAAGGAAAAGGATTTCCAGGAATTGTGCAAAGATTCAATCGTACTTCAATCCCTTATCCGCCAAACCTACGACCAGAAGCTGTTGAATACCCTGCTGGAAGAAAAGAAGGGCTATGGTTTCTTTATCTATTCTCTCGATAATACCAACGAACAGAAATTGTTATTTTGGAATACCCAAATAGCAGTGCCCCCCGTTAACCTGATGCAGGAAACTGATGTAAGCAGAATGGTGACATTAAAGAATGGGGTATATGTTCATACAAGCAAGATCATCAGTATCCGGAACCAACGATATGCCATCGAAGCCCTCATCCCTGTTCTTTGGAAATACTTTGTTGAGATAGAGAACCTCCAAACAGAATTCGCTTCTTTTCCCAATGCCCTTAAAAGTGTTTCTATAAGTGCTATAGCTACCGAATTCAAAGTCTCCAGTTCCTATGGTAATACTTTGTTCTATCTGCAACCTGTTGCGGCATCAAGACTCCCTTCAAGCTGGTGGATGGTGATTAGCATCCTTGTAGGTGTATTTCTTTTATTCTGGTTTATACATCAAGTAGCCCATAGCATTTATCTGAATAAAGGACTGGGATTAGGATTGGCTTTTCTGTTCGTAGTATTGATCGCTATCCGGTTAGTGATTTATTTTTTCCCAAACTTACTGGACCTTCGTCAGTTTGAATTATTTGACCCCGCTATCTATAGTACCAGTTTCTTATTAGGGTCCCTGGGTGATCTTCTTATCAATGCCTTGCTATTTTGCTGGATAACATTTTATATCAACCGCCGCTTTTCAGAATCTTCCATTCCAAAATATAAAAGCCAGGGGTCGAATGCAATTGCTGGAATACTCTTGTTATCAGTATTGGTATTCATCACCTTCCTTTTTGCAAGGATACTTCAGAGTCTGGTGGCAGATGGACAAATTTCTTTCAATGTCACCAATTTCTTCAGCCTCTCGCGTTACAGCGCTATTGGATTCCTGATATTAGCCACCCTTGCATTATCCTATTTCCTTTTGGCCCAGGTTATCCTGAAAATGGTAATGGAATATGCCTCCGGGTATGCTTACATGGTTTATATCATTACGGCCACTTTGGGACTTGCTATCCTTACTTTCACGCAGAATACAGCCGTAGTGGAACTTAACCTTTTTGTTTTGATATGGTTGGTGATTTTCATTTGGCTGATGAGTAAGATGGCTGCGGTAATTGTTACAGAGAACAGGAAGATTGAAGAGGAGCAAAGAAGACAATTTGCTGAGAAATTATCCTTTCAGGCCGATCCTTCCAATGAACGACTATTAAGTATTGCATTTACTTATCTCGATAATGATTTCCTTGCTCCCAACTTCAACAGGTTTAGGGATAAGCCTACAAACCTGATGTTGAAAGATAGTATCATCAACAAGAACTTCAGCGCCTATCTTAATAAATTCGATACCCGAATCTATGTATTTGATGCTGCTACCAATCCAACTCCCTTATACAATGAGGAGCCTGTTTCTTATGATTCACTCAACCTGATTTACAATGTTCAGGGAAAGAAAACAGGTATCAACGACCTGCATTACTTTGAACTATCATTTGATAAGTATTCCTATATATGGAAAAAGGAAGTTAAGAACAGCGATAGTACCACAGTTGGCTATTTCTTCATTCTGGCCGATATGCGTAAATACAAGAAAGATGCACTGGTGCCGGAATTGTTCAAGCAAACCAGGGAGTCGTTACTTCCGGAGTACTCTATGATGTATTCCTATGCTATCTATTCAGATGGAAAACTGATAGAATACTTCAATGAATATGGCTTCCCTACTGATTTAAAAAATGCTGTATTACCTCAAAATGAGTTTGATCACCGAAGTAATGCTGGATATGATGAGTTATGGTACAGGAAGACCAGTAAGAAAGTGGTTATAGTAGCCAAGAAGAACAATTCCTTTATTGAAGCTATTACCTTATTCGCTTACCTATTCAGTACTTTTCTTTTACTGCTGGTGTTTTATTGGCTTACATCTGTCTTGGTGAGAAGTCGATTGCGTTGGTCGGCGCTGAAAAAAAGCTGGCAGTTCACTATCCGATCGCAAATTCATAGTACCATCATCCTGGTTAGTCTTCTATCATTTGTGGTGATAGGGGTTGCTACTATCTTTTTCTTCATCAACCGATATAACAGGAATAATCAGGAAAGATTGAGCCGTACCATGCAGATCATGGTAAACCAGGTACAAAGCCGGTTGGAAAAACATGTTGTGTTCAACGATGGTATCCCCTTCTTTGAAAGCGGTGTGAATGATGAACTGGAAAAATTATTGCAGGAAACATCTGAGATTCATGGAACCGATATCAACCTCTATGATCCAAATGGTGATTTGAAAGTCACTTCCCGTCCACTGATCTATAACAAAGGAGTTTTAAGCGAGAAGATAAATCCGGATGCATGGTTTAGTTTACATGTAAAGAATGCCGTGCAGACAGTGAAAGAAGAAAGGATGGGTAAGGTAGATTACCTGAGTATCTACAATCCGGTGCGTAATGAAGCCGGACAGGTATTCGCTTATCTCAATGTGCCATCTTACAGTACGCAGGTAGAACTTACCCAGGAGATTTCATATTTCCTTGTAACGCTGATTAACCTGAATGCTTTCATATTCCTTGTTGCGGGTGCCATTGCTCTTTTCATCAGTAACCGTATCACATCTTCCTTTACTGTGATTGGTGCGAAGATGCGGGCTATGAACCTCGGACAAATAAATCAGGAAATTGAATGGAACCGTAATGATGAAATCGGGGAACTGGTAACGGAATATAATAAGATGGTGAGGCAATTGGAGCAAAGTGCGGCAGCATTGGCAAAAAGTGAGAGGGAAGGGGCCTGGAGACAAATGGCCAGGCAGGTGGCGCATGAAATCAAGAACCCATTGACACCGATGAAGCTAAGTATTCAATACTTGCAGAAAGCGATTGATAATAATTCACCGAATGTAAAGGAGATGACATCAAATGTTGCCCGTACATTGGTGGAGCAGATAGATCATCTTTCAAAAATCGCTTCCGACTTCTCTCAATTCGCTAATATCGGTAATCCTAGGAATGAAGTGTTTGATATGCATGAAGTGTTTTATTCCTTGTCATCCTTATATGAAGCCACTGATAACCTCGATTTCCATTGGCAGCCGGTTAACCAGCGTGTCATGGTATTTGCTGATAAAACGCAGCTCAACCGTTTATTCACCAACCTGATGCAAAATGCCATCGAAGCTTCTTCGCATCAACCCAGAAGAAAGATTGATGTTAATGAATCACTCGACCAGGAATATATCACCATCAGTATAAAGGATAATGGGGAAGGTATACCCGAACAAACCCGAAGTAAAATATTCACACCAAATTTTACCACTAAAACTTCCGGCACCGGTCTCGGCCTTGCCATGAGCAAGAGTATTGTTGAAAATGCCCATGGACAAATATGGTTTGAAACCGAAGAAGGAGAGGGGACGACGTTTTTTGTGAAGTTGCCGTTGTTGCGCGCGACGAATTAATGAGGAAATGTGGAAATGAGGAAATGTGGAAATGAAACAGCCAATACAATAACCGCAGAGACGCAGAGGGATTTCCCCTGCGTCTCCGCGTCTCTGCGGTAAAAAAACTAACATAGAGGAGGGATAGCAAATTAATTTTACTGTTACACTTTAACCTCTGGAACCTATTGAACTTTTGGAACTTCTTGAACCCTCAACAAACTGCTCGAATTCAAGCCTACTGAAACTACTGAGATTCTGCTTCGCACTAAGTCCCCCCTTCTGCGCCGCTAACACTCCAAACTCACAATCATCATACCCTTCAATAGCATGTGCATCGGGATCGATGGAGATGAGTACATTTTTTTCGATGGCATATGGAATCCATTCCCAATCAATATCGAGTCTGCGTGGATGTGCATTCAATTCAATGACCACCTTGTGAGCCGCACAGGCGTCTATTATGGCCTTATGATTTACTGGATATCCACTTCGACTTAAGAGTAATCGGCCCGTCATGTGTCCCAGAATGGTTGTAAATGGATTTTCAATGGCTTTCAGCAAACGTTGCATCGCTTTTTCTTCCGACATCTTCAGATTGCTGTGAACGGATGCAATTACAAGATCGAATGATGCCAATACCTCGTTACTATAATCCATACTTCCATCACCTAGAATATCACACTCGATGCTTTTGAATATCCTGAAAGGTTTCAGTTTGGCATTCAATTCATCGATGCATTTATGTTGCTCTATTATTTTTTCTTCCGATAAGCCACCTGCATAGGCTGCCGCTTTACTGTGATCACTCAATACTAAGTATTCATATCCTTTTTCAATACAGGCCTTGGCCATTTCCTCAATAGTATTCAATCCATCACTCCAGTTGCTATGCGAATGGATGATGCCTTTGATATCTTCTTTAGTGATCAAAACCGGTCTGTCAGGTTTTTGCAGATAGCTGGCATTGCCCCGCAAACAAGGTTCAACAAAAGGAATTCCGGCTATCTTGAATAGTTCTTCTTCAGATGATATATTGTTCTTAGTCCAGATATCTGGGAATTGCTTGTTGAATGCTTCAATGAAAGCATTACTTCCTGTTGTATCGAAAAGTCGTTTAGCCGGAAGCTTTGTGCCCGAGTAAAGACGAAGCTTTAATCCATTCTTCAACTTATAAACCAGCACATCCTCTTTATCTTCCAGCATTTCTGGTGGCTGTGCTGTTTGAAAAGCAGGTTTTATGGTTGCATTAGTAGCGGCAACAACAAACTCGAGTTCTTCTAAAGTAAGATCCTGCCGGCGATAGGCACCGGTTACAAATACCTTATCGGCACCAAAACATTTTATAAGGTAATTGCTGATGCTTGGATACAGAACACTCACTTCCTGATATAAGAAATGTCCCTGGTGCTGTAAATAATACTCAATGCTTTCCTTTATGTTCTGTTGTGTTTTTTCTCCAAAGCCTTTAAAGAGTGATAATCTGTTTTCATTGCAGGCATAGAGTAACTCACCGATGGATTCAATTTCCATCTCTTTCCAGATAGTGGCAATCTTTTTTGGTCCGATACCTTTTATCTGTAGCATTTCGATGACACCCGGAGGCGTGATGGCTATAATATCGACCAATGCCTGGATTTGTCCGGTGCTCAGTATCTCCTGAATTTTCTTTGCATTCGAGTCGCCAATACCTTTCAAGGATGCAATTTGATCAGGCGAAAGTGTATTGAGTTGCTCCGGTAGTTTTTCAATATTGAAGGCGGCGGCTCCATAAGCGCGCGACTTAAAAGAGTTTTCTCCATGAATATCCATCAGTTTGGATAGGAGGGAGAACTGGTCGGCAATAGCATAGTTGTCGAGGGCCATAAGTGTTTTTTGCTGTTGGTAGGGGCAAGATAAAATAAAAAGTCCCC
>JBGAQE010000108.1:0-21853 GCA_044220885.1 Chitinophagaceae bacterium | reverse complement strand
CCATTAATCCTGATTTGATAAGTATGCTTTGTTTAATACTCAGTGTATTTTACAACCCGAGATGTCATCTTACCCCCAAGATGACATCTCGGGGGTAAGATGACATCTCGGGTTGTAAGGACCTCCTTTCTGTTGCGAATGGGATTCTGAACCCATCTCCGCCGCGGCGGATATGAACCCCTTCTCCCATATGGAAACCGCTCTGTAGCGCGATATGAATCCAGTGCTATCAATAAATCTCTCCGCCGCGGTGATGAAAAAGGCTTCGCGCCATATGGAAGAACCTTTTTTTGTATGCGTCCTCGAACCTGGGACTTGAACCCATCACCTCTGGGTTATGAATCCAGTGCTCTAACCAACTGAGCTATCGCGCCATTAGGGCGGCAAAAATAGTGCTTTACACCCAAAATCTGAAATCAAAAAACTTGTTTTATCAGGTGCTATTTTGATAACTCTCAGCCACTTCCCTGACAAGCCTCACCAGTTACCGCCCCGCTTACTTCTACTTTAGCTCCCGGTTAGGAATTTTCCAGCCACAACAACTGAAAAGCACTGTATATGGAATCCACGCTTCAAGAAAAGTCCCAAAAAGCTCCAGAACATAAGCCCGCTTCCAAAAATGCTACCATCATGGATGGTAACGAAGCTGCCGCCTATGTAGCTTACAAAACCAGCGAAGTTTGCGCCATTTACCCCATAACACCCTCTTCTACAATGGGTGAACTGGCCGATGAATGGAGCAGTAACGATATCAAAAATATTTACGGAGAAGTCCCAAAAGTGATTGAAATGCAGAGCGAAGCAGGTGCTGCCGGTGCCATCCATGGTGCCCTGCAAGGTGGTGCCCTCGCCTCTACCTTTACCTGCTCCCAAGGTCTCCTCCTCATGATACCCAATATGTACAAAATAGCCGGTGAACTGACTCCGGCCGTTTTCCATATTGCCGCCCGCGCCCTGGCTACCCACGCTTTGTCAATCTTCGGCGACCATAGCGACGTTATGGCCACCCGCTCTACCGGATTTGCCCAACTTTTTGGCAATAATCCTCAGGAAGCGCACGACATGGCAATGATTGCCACAGCCTCCACCCTTAAAGCAAGAATTCCATTCCTTAATATATTCGACGGTTTCCGCACCTCTCACGAACTTTCTCTGGTAGAAGTTCTTTCAGATGCGCAAATCACAGAAATGATCGATGAGGAAGAAGTTAGTAAACATCGTAAACGCGGTCTAAACCCTGAACATCCTTTTGTTCGTGGTACCGCTCAAAACCCAGATGTATTCTTCCAAAGCTGCGAAGCTGCCAATACCTACTATGAAAAAGTACCTGGCATCGTTGCAAAAACAATGGACCAGTTCGAAAAAATGACCGGTCGCTCTTATAAACTATTCCAATATTATGGACACCCTGAAGCAGAACGCATCATTATTATAATGGGTTCTGGCGTTGGACCTGTTCATGAAGTGGTAGACTACCTGAACGACCGTGGTCAGAAAGTAGGTTACCTTAACGTACACCTCTTCCGTCCATTCTCTATAAAACACTTTATTGATGTAATACCTAATACAGTTCAAAAAATTGCTGTATTAGATCGTTGCAAAGAACCAGGTGCCATAGGCGAACCACTTTTCATGGATGTAGTGAATGCATTACATCAAGGTTGGAAGTATGATATGCCTGTTGTTACCGGCGGACGTTATGGTTTGGCTTCTAAAGAATTCAATGCCGGTATGGCAAAAGCCATTTTCGATGAATTGAAAAAAGAAAAACCAAAAAATAGTTTCACTATCGGTATTGATGATGATGTTACCCATACAAGTATAGCATGGGATAAAACATTCTCTCTCGAACATCAGCACTTGTTCCGTGGATTGTTCTATGGTTTAGGTGCCGATGGTACTGTTGGTGCAAATAAGAACACCATTAAGATCGTAGGTGATGTAACTGATGAATATGTTCAAGGTTATTTCGTTTACGACTCAAAAAAATCCGGTTCACTTACAGTATCACATCTGCGTTTCAGTGATAAACCAATCAAATCCACTTATCTTATAACATCAGCTAACTTCATAGCCTGTCACCATTTCAACTACCTCAAGAAATATGATGTATTGAAATATGCTGAGAAAGGTGCCACATTCCTTTTGAACGCTCCTTTCCCTGCTACTGAAGTATGGTCACAATTACCTAAGAAAATCCAGGATGAAATAATCCACAAGGAACTTAAATTCTACACCATCAACGCTTCTAAAGTGGCTAAAGAAACCGGAATGGGTTCCCGTATCAACGGTATCCTCCAAACCTGCTTCTTCGCAATTTCTAACGTGATGGAAAAAGAAAAAGCGATTGCTTATATTAAATCCGCTATCAAAAAAACCTACGGACGTAAAGGTGAGGAAGTAGTTAAGAAAAACTACCTCGCTGTTGACCAAACCATTGAAAATCTAAGCCAGATCGATTATACCGGTTTCATTACTGGTAAGATCGAAATTGAATCCCCAATATCCGGTAACGCTCCTGATTTCGTTCAGGAAGTACTGGGTCGTATTATTGCTGGTGAAGGTGATGAACTACCCGTAAGCGCCTTCCCTGTTGATGGTACGTATCCATCCGGTACAACTAAATGGGAAAAGAGGAATATCGCCGAACAGGTTCCTGTTTGGGATCCATCTCTCTGCTCTCAGTGCGGTAAATGTTACTTCGTTTGTCCTCACGCTGCCATCCGCGTTAAAGTATATGACCGCGATTGGCTGGCAGATGCTCCTTCATTCTTCAAACACACTGACCCTATAGGTAAAGAGTTCATAAAAGAAAAAGAAGCTTACACATTACAAGTAGCTGTGGAAGACTGTACCGGTTGCCAATTGTGTACTGAAGTTTGTCCTATCGAAAGTAAGACAGAACCAGGCCACAAAGCCATCGACATGAAAGATGTAATTCCTTTGAAAGAAAAAGAAAAGACAAACTGGGATTACTTCCTGAACCTGCCAGATATCGATCGTTCAAGAGTAAACAAGAGCACTGTTAAAGGTTCTCAGTTACTTGAACCATTATTCGAATTCTCTGGTGCATGTAGCGGTTGTGGTGAAACTCCATATCTCAAACTATTGTCTCAATTGTTTGGAGACCGCATGATCGTTGCCAATGCAACAGGTTGCTCTTCTATCTTCGGAGGTAACTTACCTACTACTCCTTGGACCACCAATCACGAAGGACAAGGACCAGCATGGGCTAACTCCTTATTCGAAGACAATGCTGAATTCGGATTAGGATTGAAACTCGCTACCGATAAGAAACGTGAAATGGCCTTCCATATCGTAAAACATATGAGGGAAGAAATAGGAAGCGAACTGGCAGATGCAATCATAGCCAATGAAGAGTTGACAGAAGCACAACTGGTGCAACAACGCAAATTGGTGAACGACCTTAAGAAACGTTTACGTGAAATAAAAACCGAAGAAGCGTATCGCCTGTACCAGATCGCTGAATTCCTTGAAAAGAAATCAGTATGGATCATCGGTGGTGATGGTTGGGCATATGATATCGGATTCAGTGGACTTGACCATGTACTCAGCACAGGAGAAAATGTAAATATCCTGGTAATGGATACAGAGGTATATAGCAATACTGGTGGACAGAAATCTAAAGCCTCTCCAATTGGAGCCAGTGCGAAGTTCTCTATCAAAGGTAAAACTACCGGCAAGAAAGACCTCGCCATGCAGGCCATTGCACATGGTAGCGCATATGTAGCACAGATAGCAATGGGTGCCAATGATGTGCATGCATTGAAAACTATCCTGGAAGCAGAAGCCTATCCTGGACCATCTATCATCATCGCTTATAGTCACTGTATAGCTCACGGTTATGATATGTGCCATGGATTGGATCAGCAAAGTCTGGCTGTGAAGAGTGGTTACTGGCCAATCTTCCGCTACAACCCAATGAATGAAGTAGGCAAACGCTTCAGTATGGATTGTAAAGAACCAACCGTTCCAGTGGAAGAATTCCTCTACCACGAGAACCGTTTCACTACCATCAAAAATAGTGATCCTGAAAAAGGTGCCGAGTTCCTTACACTCGCAAACGATGCCATCCGCCACCATTGGGAGCGCATGAATGCTTTGAAAGTTTTATAAGGGTTAAAATAGAAACAACAGAAAAAGGAACCTCAGTAATGGGGTTCCTTGTTTTTTTAGGAGAGCTGAGTTGAATTTGAGAATTGATCCCGCACGTGCGGACGAAAATGTCTGCCCTCGCAGCAGTGCGGGAACAGCTAATGCACAAATAACCGCGGAGACGCGGAGACGCAGAGTGTTCCTCCGCGTCTCGCGTCTCCGCGGTGAAATATTGTTAAACTCTCCCAATTAAAAAATCAGAATTCTTTGGGCGCCCGCTCCGCCACTTTTTGACTTTTGACTTTAAACTTTTAACTTTTAAACACCTTTGCCTTTCCACATGAACAAAGAAACCATACTTGTTATTGACGACGAGGACCAACTCAGACAGCTTCTCAGCAGAATCATCCGGCTGGAAGGGTTTACTGTTTTGGAAGTGCCAACCCTCAAACAAGCATGGAGCATCATTGAAAAATCAGAACCGGATATCATTCTTTGTGATGTAAAACTTCCGGATGGCAATGGTGTTGACTTTGTTCCTGAATTGAAAAAAAAGTACCAGTTATCGAAATCATATTGCTTACAGCATATGTATTCCCGATGGTATTCAAGCCATGAAAAACGGAGCGATGGATTATATCGTGAAAGGAAACGATAACGACAAAATCATCCCTCTGCTTCAAAGGGCTGCTGAAAGATTCAACTAAGAAAAAAGATATCACAACTCCAGGCAAAAGTGGGCAAGCAATATGATTTTGATTCCATCATTGGGCAATCCACCCTTATACAAAAAGGAAATCATTGGCCGCTAAAGTGGCACTCACCGATACCACCGTTTTATTATTAGGAGAAACAGGTACTGGTAAAGAAGTATTCGCACAAGCCATCCATAATGCCAGCAAAAGGAATACACATCCATTTGTTGCCATCAATTGCAGCGCCTTCCCTCATGAATTACTAGAAAGCGAATTATTCGGACATAAAGCAGGTTCATTCACAGGAGCTACAAAAGAAAAGAAAGGGGTTAATAAAGAAGCACAGGAGGCACTGTTTTCCTTGACGAGATTGGTGATATGCCAATGGATCTTCAAACCAAATTATTACGTGTGTTGGAAACCCGTGAGTTCTATAAAGTTGGCGATTCGCAACCTACAAAAGTAGATGTCCGGATTATCACTGCTACCAATAGAAACCTCGAAGAAGAAGTAAAGAAGAATACTTTCAGAACGATCTCTTCTATCGCATCAACATCTTCACCATTGATCTTCCACCGTTACGTGAAAGAAAAGAAGATATCGCAGCTCTGGCTATTTTCTATACTAAGCAGTTTGCTGAAAAAACGGGCAAGAAGATAAACAACTTGAGTCCTGCATTTTTAAAGAAACTGGAGAAACAATACTGGAAGGGGAATATCCGTGAATTGAAGAACAGTATTGAAAGAGCGGTCATACTTACCGATTCTAATGAACTGAATGAAGATGATATCAGTAATGAAGAATCTACTGGTTCCGTTGAATCCTTTGAACTCGCAGCTGTAGAAAAATTCCATATTCAGAAAATACTCAAAACATACCGGCGGGAATAAAACGGAATCCGCTCAAGCTTATTGGGAATAGGTCTAACGACTCTCTACCGCAAAATGAAGAATACGGTTTATAAAGTCGTTACTTTATAGCTCCCACCAGCCGGAACTATGCACTGTTTCTCCCACTATCAACGACTCACCGATTTTTGGCATCTGTAAATTCACATTCAATTCCCTTGCTTTTATTGTAGCTCTTTTTATGGGATCATTCCATGAATGCATAGCCAGGCAAACTTCCCCCAATGCACCGGCAGTAATTGCTTCGCTTTCAAATCAACAGCTGCCTGAACGGTTTCTTCCGGCATCATATGAATCAAGGGCCACATGGTATTATACTGTCCGCATTCCAGAATAGCGAGGTCGATATTATCAAAACGATTCCCAATCTCCTTAAAATGCGAATCGTATCCTGAATCACCACCCAGATAAATCCGATAATTAGAAGTTTGCAGCATGAATGACGACCAAAGTGTAAGACATCTTTTAATTCCTCTGCCGGAGAAGTGTCGTGCTGGTGCTGCAGTCAATGTAAAATCATTTCTATATCCTCCGTTTGCCACCAATCCATTTCGTGCACCAATAAAGAATCATATCCCCAATATCGAAGATGAGAACCTACACCTAGTGAACAATACACTGCCTTCACTTTTGGTTTCAGCTCCATTACCGTTTTATAATCGAGATGATCATAATGGTCATGCGTCAATATCAGGTAATCAATAACGGGCATATCAGCAACTCCATAGGTATTCGCTCCATCAAAAGCACTAACCATAAAAGACACTGGCGAAGCATTCCCACTGAAGACAGGATCAATGAGAAAATTCTTTCCTTCAATCCTCAACAGATAAGAGGAATGTCCAAACCAATTGATGGTAGGCTTTGAAGAACTTGTTTCCTTCAGATTGGTTTCAATAAATGGCAATGCCTTTTGAGGTACTTTATCAGGATTCTTTTGAAGAAGTATTTTAGCATCTTGAAATAAGAGGCATCTTCCGACATCATCGGTGTTTCAGAGAAATTCTTGAAAATCTTTCCATCAAACTGTTTAGATGTCTTAATTCGTTCCAACTCCTTTCCCGAAGGATTCTTCCCAGCCACTCTCATATACTTCAATTTTATAGTTACAAGCAAAATTAAGGGTGATTGCTCCCCAAATAATCATTTATCGATACAGCCTTTCATTTTGGAAAACCACCCTTCCATTTTGGTAGGGTCAATCAAAAACATAAAAGCCCGGGAAATTTCCTCAAATATCTGAAACCCTTACCCAGCTTACATTACAACCATCCAACTAAGAAAAAACCGAACTCAGGCATTCCATTTGGCATTCCTCTAATAAAAATTATGCTTCCCCTCTTCCTATTAGCTGCAGGACTCATCTGTTTCTGGTTATTCTACAAATGCATCGATTGGTTTGAAAATATCTGAAACACCCTCAACAAATAAAAAACTAAAAGCCATGATAATATCACTTTTCATTCTTTCCATAATTGTATTCGGCTATCTCATATACGTTTTAATAAAACCCGAAAAATTCTAATACCATGACAAACGAAATAACAGGTGTTGTTTTCATGTTCGGGATAACGCTTCTACTCTCCTATCCACTAGGTAAATACATTGCCAAATTCTTTAATGGTGAAAAAACGTTTACCGATTTCCTTAATCCATTTGAAAGATTCATATATCGCATAAGTGGCATCGACCCAAATGAAAAAATGAATTGGAAACAATTCCTGAAAGCCATGCTAACCATTAATCTTCTCTGGTTTGTATACGCCTTCTTCCTATTGATATTTCAGGATAAACTGCCATTGAATCCTGATGGTAATGCAGCACAATCACCTGACTTAGCTTTCAACACCGCTATAAGCTTTCTGGTGAACTGTAATTTGCAACATTATTCAGGAGAAACAGGTCTCACATATTTTACTCAGCTATTCGTTATAACATTCCTGCAATTTGTAAGTGCCGCTACTGGTATAGCTGCCTTAGCTGGAGTATTAAATGGTCTCAAAGAGAAAACGACAGAGAACCTCGGCAACTTCTGGACCTTATTTATTAAATCAATTACAAGATTATTACTGCCACTTAGTATCATAGCTGCTATTGTGCTTGTTTTCAATGGAACACCTTCCAGCTTTGACGGAAAAGATACTATAACCACCTTGCAGGGCGATACTGTTCAGGTGTCGAGAGGACCAGCGGCAGCGATGATTGCTATCAAACATGTCGGAACCAATGGTGGCGGCTGGTTCGGAGCCAATTCAGCCCACCCACTCGAAAATCCAAACTACTTCACCAATATGCTGGAAATGATCATCCAGGTGCTTTTACCGATGGCGATGATCTTCGCATTGGGGTTCTATCTGAAGAAGAAAAAACTGGCAAGAGTGATTTTCGGTATCATGACTATAGGTATGCTTTGTCTATTAATACCTACTATCATTACTGAAGTCCACGGAAATCCGGAATTGCAAAAATTGGGATTACTTCAACCCACTGGCTCCATGGAAGGAAAAGAAGTGAGATTCGGAGTGGTGGCCTCTGGGTATTGGAGTACAGTTACAACAATCATCTCTACCGGTTCTGTGAACTCGATGCACGACAGCTTTATGCCCCTGTCCAACTTAATGCAATTATTGGGCATGATGATCAATGCCTTCTATGGAGGTTGCGGTGTAGGTATATTGAATTATCTCATTTATATCATCATAGCAGTCTTCATATCTGGTTTGATGGTGGGAAGAACTCCCGAATTCATGGGACATAAAGTAGAAGCCCGTGAAGTTAAGATTGCTGCTTTGGTAACCTTGCTTTCCGCATTCCTTGTAAAAGGTTCACGGCACTAGCAGCTTATATGGTTGCTCATCATCCTGAAATTGCCTGGTCGGTCAAACCATCTGGTTGGCTCAATAACCCATCCTATCATGGATTTTCAGAAATGCTTTATGAGTTCACTTCCGCCAATGCCAATAATGGAAGTGGTATGGAAGGATTAGGTGACAATAATATTTTCTGGAATATAACAACAGGAATTGTTTTACTATTGGCCAGATTCATCCCAATCATAGGCCCAGTTGCTATTGTAGGACTACTCTCTAATAAAAGCATATACCAGAATCTCCGGGCACCTTGCGAACCGACTCATGGACTTTCGGCATGATGACCTTCGCTGTAATCATTGTCATCAACGCCCTTTCGTTTTTCCCTGCATTGGCTTTAGGTCCAATTGCAGAATATTTTTCATTGAAATAATTTGAAAATAATGAGTACCAGAAATATAAAATTATTCGAACCCTCTTTAGTCATTACAGCAATTAAACAGTCTTTTGTAAAACTGAACCCGAAGCTGATGATAAAGAACCCAGTAATGTTCACTGTAGAGATAGGAACAGCAGTTATGCTGGCTGTAATAGTTTATCAATTAGTGACAGGCAACACTTCTGAAGGATCCATTGCTTACAACACCACCATCTTCCTCCTCATATTTTTTAACCGTGTTATTTGCCAATTTCGCAGAAGGATTAGCAGAAGCAAGAGAAAAGCCCAGGCAGAAAGCTTCAAAACAGAGAAGAAACCCTGCAAAAAAGATTGAACTCGTAGGTGAAATATTCATGAATGAAATAAAACTGGTTCCTTCCTCCCAATTGAAATTTGGTGATCACTTTGTTTGTGAAGCAGGAGATATCATTCCAATGGATGGAGAGATCATTGAAGGAATTGCCACAATCGATGAATCTGCCATCACAGGAGAATCTGCTCCGGTTATCCGTGAAGCCGGTGGTGATAAATCATCTGTTACTGGTGGAACAAAAGTATTGAGCGACCGTATTGTTGTGAATGTTACAACAGCTCCCGGAGAATCATTCCTCGACAAAATGATTGCATTGGTGGAAGGAGCTTCCCGACAGAAAACTCCCAATGAAATAGCATTGACCATTCTATTGGCTGCATTCACACTCATTTTCATCATCGTTTGTGTAACGCTGAAACCATTCGCAGACTATGCTAATACTCCTATAACCATTGCAGCATTTATTTCATTGTTTGTCTGTTTAATTCCAACTACCATCGGTGGTTTACTCTCTGCCATCGGAATAGCAGGAATGGATCGGGCCTTACGAGCCAATGTAATAGCAAAAAGCGGTAAGGCTGTTGAAACAGCCGGTGATATAGATGTATTACTATTAGATAAAACGGGAACTATCACCATCGGTAATCGGAAAGCAACAAATTTCTATCCGGCACAAGGAGTGAACGAGACCAGCTTCATTGAATACGTTGCCATTAGTTCTCTTTCAGATGAAACACCTGAAGGGAAATCCATCATAGAACTGGCCCAGCAAAAGGAGTTCTTGCAAAAGCAGAACCGGGAATGACATTCATAAAATTCACCGCAGAAACCAGGAGCAGCGGCGTGGATCTTTCATCAGGCACACGCATTCGTAAAGGAGCTTATGATGCTATCAGAGATATGGCTAACAAAGCTGGAAATATTGTCCCCCCAGAAACTGCCAATAAAGTCAAATCCATTTCAGCAAATGGCGGAACCCCATTAGTTGTGGCTGTCAATAATGAAATAAAGGGCGTAATTGAATTACAGGATATCATAAAACCAGGCATTCACGAACGTTTCGAAAGACTTCGCAAAATGGGTGTAAAAACCGTTATGGTAACAGGCGACAACCCTCTAACTGCAAAATATATAGCCAATGTTGCAGGCGTTGATGATTTTATAGCAGAAGCCAAGCCAGAAGACAAGATGAATTATATAAGAAAAGAACAAGCTTCTGGCAAATTAGTGGCGATGATGGGCGATGGAACAAACGATGCTCCGGCATTGGCGCAGGCAGATGTTGGAGTAGCCATGAATAGTGGAACTCAGGCAGCAAAAGAAGCCGGCAATATGGTTGACCTCGATAATGACCCTACAAAATTGATTGAAGTGGTTGAGATAGGAAAACAATTACTCATAACCAGAGGTACATTAACCACATTCTCTATTGCAAATGATGTGGCGAAATATTTTGCTATAGTACCTGCCTTATTCATTGCATCTATCCCGGCTTTACAGTCAATGAATATAATGAATCTGAAAAGTCCGGAATCAGCCATCTTATCTGCTGTCATATTCAATGCAATTATCATCCCATTATTGATACCACTTGCACTGAAAGGTGTACAATATCGCCCCATCGGTGCAAGCGCCTTACTAAGAAGAAACCTTCTTATCTACGGATTAGGGGGCGTGCTTGTGCCCTTTATTGGAATAAAAGGCATCGATATGTTAATAGGATTATTCTTCTAACCAGAAATTATTCAAGATGAAAAAGAACTTACTGATATCATTAAAACTGACTCTTGCATTGATACTACTTTGCTCTGTGATTTACCCTTTATTGATTGCTGGAATAGGAAAAGCAGCTCCCAATGCTGGTAAAGGGGAAACTATTTCTGTAAATGGCAAAGTAGTAGGTTATGAAAAAATTGGTCAGAAATTTACAGATGATAAATACTTTTGGGGAAGACCTTCTGCTGTTGACTATAACGCAGCCGGTTCTGCAGGAAGTAATAAAGGGGCTTCCAACCCCGATTATCTTAAGACAGTAGCTGATAGAATTGACAGCTTCCTTGTCCATAATCCGGGCATTAAAAAAGAAGAAATACCTTCAGAAATGGTGACTGCTTCAGGCAGCGGTTTAGATCCTGATATCTCATCATTATCAGCAATGATTCAAATAAAAAGGATTGCTATGGTTAGAAACATTCCGGAATCCACACTTAAAGCACTTGTTGAAACACATACCGATATCCCATTGGCAGGAATGTTTGGGCCAAGTAAGGTAAACGTATTAAAATTGAATATCGCTCTGGACAATCTTCAACAAAAGCAATGAAGAACAACTGTAATAGCATGAAAAAAATAATATTATTCCTTCTCGCCTTCCCGGTTATAACCACCTTCGCGCAGGAGAAAGATAAACCGAAAGTGGGATGGACTGCTTACCTCGAAACCTATTACCAATACGATTTCAATAAACCGAAAGACAATAACCGACCCCCTTTTATTTATAGCCACAACCGTCACAATGAATTTAACCTGAATCTTGGATTTATAAAGGGCACATATAATTCAGAAAGAACCAGAGCCAATCTGGCATTGGCAGCAGGAACATATGTAAATGCCAATTATTCAAATGAGCCTGGTATATTGAAAAATATATTCGAAGCCAATATTGGCTTTAAGATCAGCAAAAACAAAAATATCTGGATTGATGCAGGCATACTTCCCAGCCATATCGGCTTTGAATCAGCTATCAGTAAAGATTGCTGGACATTAACAAGAAGTCTGCTTGCAGAAAACTCTCCCTATTTTGAAGCTGGAGCTAAACTAAGTTATACATCAGATAATGGTAAATGGTTGATGAGTGCCATGGCTCTGAATGGTTGGCAACGAATAACAAGAGTGAATGGAAACTCATTGATGAGTTGGGGAGCTCAATTACAATTCAAACCATCTGAAAAGATAGTACTGAACTATAGTAATTTCCTTGGAACAGATAACCCAGATAGCACCCGAAAAATAAGATTCCTCCATAATCTGTTTGGTACATTCACCATTACTGATCATTTGGGTCTTATTGCCGGTTTCGATATCGGAACTGAAGGGAAAAACGGTGCTCATAATAACTGGTATTCTCCAGTTATCATAGTCAAGTATAGTATCAACGATAAATGGTCAATGTCAGGAAGAGCAGAAGTATATAACGACAAGAAAGAAGTAATCATCACTACCGGCACTCCTAACGGCTTCCAGACTTCCGGATATTCAGTCAACATCGACTTTGGACCTTCAAAAAACATATTACTACGGCTGGAAGCCCGTAACCTGAAAAGCAAGGATGCTATTTTTCAAAAAGAAAACAATTCAGTTAAAGGTAATTTTTTCATCACCTCCTCATTAGCTGTAAACTTTTGACATGTCGACTATTGAAGCCAATAAATGGCTGGAGCGAATCCAGCAGGAGAAAAAAGGCAAGCTGAAAATATATATCGGCATGAGCGCTGGCGTGGGTAAAACATACCGCATGCTCCAGGAAGCACATACCCTGCTTAGGAACAACGTAAATGTAAAGATTGGATATATTGAAACACATGAACGGAAAGAAACAAAAGAACTGTTGGAAGGGCTTCCTGTTATACCCAGAAGACAAGTTTTCTATAAGGGAAAACAGCTGTATGAATTAGATGTACAGGCCATACTGCTATTACATCCAAAGTTGTAATCGTAGATGAACTGGCTCACTCAAATATTCCTGGAAGCAAGAATGAAAAAAGATGGCAGGATGTAATGGATATTATCGAAGAAGGAATCGATGTAATTTCTGCAATAAATATCCAACATATTGAAAGTATCAATGAGGATGTCAAGTTGATAACAGGTGTTGATGTGAAAGAAAGAGTTCCCGACAAAGTGCTTCAAATGGCTGACGAAGTGGTAAATATCGATTTAACAGCTGATGAACTGATAACAAGACTAAAGGAAGGAAAAATTTATGACCACAATAAAGTTCAACAGGCTCTTCAGAATTTCTTCCAGCCCGATAAGATTTTACAGTTAAGGGAATTAGCATTGAAAGAAGTGGCCGGACAAGTGGAAAGAAAAGTGGATTATCAGGTTACAAAGGATAAAGCCTTAAAACACGAAAATTCCTGGCCTGTATCTCTTCTAATCACGCAGTAGCCCAAAGACTAATAAGGAAAACAGCCAGACTGGCTTCCTATTATAACGGAGAATGGTTTGCCTTATATGTACAAACTCCGAAGGAGAACGCATCAAAAATTCCTTTGGCTTCACAAAGACATTTAATCAATAACTTTAAGCTGGCAACGGAATTAGGAGCAGAACTTATCCAGGTAAAAAGCAGTGCCATTGCAGATGCCATCATAAATGTGGCAACAGAAAAACAGATAACAACCATTTGCATCGGCAAACCGCATCTTAGCCTGTTTAAGATAATTATGCAGACCAATGTTTTTAACCAATTGCTGAAAACCATGACAGCAAAAGAAATTGACCTTGTAATACTTTCCTGATGGGAATGAATTTGAAATCAAAAATCGCCTGGGGAGGTACTTTCCTCTTTCTACTGCTTTTACTGGTTGGCATATTGAGTTTCTATTATTTTAACCGTATCACGTCAGAAGCCGGCGACATCATCAAGGATAATTATGAAACCTTAACCTACTCTAAAGACATGCTACGGTCGTTGGATAAACTGATGGCTGGAGATAGCACAAACAATCTGGCTGATTTTGAGAAGAACCTGTCCTTACAGGAAAAATATCACTGAACCCGGAGAAGAAGAGCTGACCAAATCCCTTCGTGTAATTTCGAACTATTCAGGAAAAAGCAGCCCCTGATACATTCGAAACGAACATTAAGAAGCGATATCAATAGTATAATGCTGGTAAATCTCAGGCTATCGATAAGAAAAACAAAACAGCACAGGTGTCTATTGAAAATGCAAAAACAGTGATCGTACTGGTGCTAACTATGTGCATACTCATCGGACTTACATTTATCTATAATTTCCCATCGCTTGTTGCCACTCCAATAGCAAAACTAACTGAAGGTATAAAAGCGATAGCCGCCCGCAATTACGGTCAAAGAATTCATCTTAACCGTACAGATGAATTCGGTGAATTAGCAGCCGCGTTTAATAGTATGGCTGAAAAACTGGATGAATATGAACACAGTAATCTTTCTAAAATACTTTTTGAAAAACAAAGAGCTGAAACAGTCATCAATTCATTAAAAGATGCCAGTATCGGAATAGATACAAAAGGAATAATATTATTTGCCAACCAGCAGGCCTTACAGCTATTGAATCTAAAAGAGGCGGCCATTGTGGGATTAAAACAGGAAGAGGTACAAGAAAAGAATGACCTTTTCCGCTTCCTTATAAAAGAGCAAAACACCATACCCTTCAAGATTGTAGTAGATGGAAAGGAAAACTACTTCACAAAAGAACAGATCGATATAACACAGAAAGAAACCAAGATCGGTACTGTTATCATTTTAAGGAATATCACTCCCTTCAAGGAACTCGATACTGCCAAGACAAATTTCATAGCCACCATTTCTCATGAACTAAAAACTCCTTTGGCTTCAGCAGATTTCAGCTTGAAGCTGTTGGAAGATGAAAGAATAGGAACCCTGACGCAGGAGCAAAAAGAACTGGTCAAGAACCTGAAAAACGATAACCAACGACTACTAAGAATATTAAGCGAGCTATTGGATCTGTCGCAGGTTGATAGCGGTAGAATTCAACTGAAGAACCAAACATTCAGTGCAAAGACCTGATACAAAAAGCAATTGCCACAACTAATAATGCAGCAAAAGAAAAAAATATCAATATATCTGTTTCTATTCCAAAGAACTACCACTAATACAGGCTGATGAGGAAAAATCGGTATGGGTTATGAATAATTTCCTGACAAATGCTATACGATATTCACCAGAAAATGGTGAAATAATTGTGAAAGCAGAGGCAAAAGACAATTCTGTTAAATTAAGTATCCAGGATTTCGGAATCGGCATTGACCCTGCTTACCAGCAAAAAATATTCGATCGCTTTTTCAGAGTGCCCGGTACACAGAAGAAAGGGACTGGCCTTGGGTTGGCAATTTCAAAAGAATTCATTGAAGCAATGAAAGGTTCAGTTCAGGTTGAGAGTGAACCTGGAAAAGGAAGTACTTTCACTTTTTATCTGCCTGCAAATAGTTAGAAGAGTTAGAGACTTACACCTCGTAATAAGGCTTCTCATCGTTAGAAACAGGATCCGTCTGTTGCCAATAGGCTAATGTAACTACATGACCATCCTTCGTCTTTAGTAAACGTCCAAAAATGGCATTAATGGTATTGAATGTATAATCAGTAACGCCTACTGTAAAGGTTTCAGGAGCAGGTGGTGGCGGTGGTGGAGCAGGCTCACCTTCTTTAGGAGCAGGAGCGGCTGCTGCTTTTGGAGGTGGAGTAGGTTGTGCTATTACTGTAAATCCATTCGCCTCCAAAATCTCCTTTATGAATGAAAGACGGGCAGGTGTAACATTGCGCTCAACAATGCCACACTTCACTCCATTCAATTCTTCAAATTCATGATTCTTATTAATAGCCATAACAACTTTTTACTTTTGACTTTTGACTTTTACTTACCTCCCCCTAACTCACCGAAAGTATATACTCATAAATCCACCCAATCAATCCCGTAAGCACAATACCTGCTAAGCAAATAATCATACCCAGCTTAACCACTGAACTGAAATTCACTTTCTCCAAAGGTTTGCTCATTATTATCCATAAAGATTGCTCTTACAACACGCAAATAATAAAACAAGGAAACCACAAGGTTTAAGGCCACTATTACGATAAAACCTAGTGAGGCTTGTGTAGCACCTGCCATTATCAGGAATAATTTTCCGAAGAAACCTGCAGTAGGAGGAATACCAGCCAGTGAGAATAAAGCAATAGCCATTACCCAACCCAGCAACTTATTATTCTTATACAATCCTTTATAATCATCGATGCTCTCTTTTCCTGTTGCATTGGTAATTACACTAACTACACCGAATGCTGCCAGGTTTGAAAAGAGATACACCAAAACAAAATAAACTACAGCTGCTATACCCAATGTACTTCCATTCAATACACCCACCAGGATAAAACCTACCTGAGCAATAGAAGAGAAGGCCAGGAATCGTTTCAGGTTCTTCTGACGAACCGCAAACAGGTTACCAACTATGATGGTAGCTATGGCCAATATAGTCAGCAGATGATAGGTGATATTCCCCAATGGAAGAAACACCTTCATCACAATATTCATGAAAATAAAGGCAACTGCCCCTTTGGATACAACAGAAAGGAAAGAAGCAACCGGTACTGGAGCCCCTTCATAAACATCTGCTGTCCAAAAATGAAATGGCACCACCGATAATTTGAATGCAAATCCTGTAAAGAATAAGATATAAGCCACTATTTGCAAGGTATCGCCAGCCTGCAACATCGTAGGTAAGGAAGCAAACTGAATAGTTCCCGTACTACCATACACCAGAGATATTCCGAACAACAAAATTCCAGAAGCAAAAGCAGAAGATAATATCATTTTCATACCGGCTTCAGAACTGGTACGCTTTTGTAATTCAAAATTCGCTAAAGCAGCAACCGGTATTGAAGATAGTTCAAGAGACAAATAGAACATAAGCAGATTTCCGCTTGATATCATCAGGAACATACCCAACAGTGCTGATA
Organism: Chitinophagaceae bacterium; assembly: GCA_044220885.1. GTDB lineage: Bacteria > Bacteroidota > Bacteroidia > Chitinophagales > Chitinophagaceae > Endoryza. The sequence continues at coordinate 4,835 of JBGAQE010000108.1, read as the reverse complement.
ACATCAATATAAAAAACTCGGCCAGATGCTCCTGCTTACGAAGCCAGTCATAATTCAATAAACAAATAAGATAAACTGCTCCTGCTAAAAGACTTTTCTGAACAAACATCAATGGATTAGTGACAAACATACCGGCAAACTGCTTTCCTTCCTGTTCACCAAAAAATGAAAGACTGGTTGCTCCTAATAATACTATCGACACAACGGTCAATACCACTTCATTGCTGACGGGTTTGCCCAATTTGAAGAACAGGAGCAGGAAAATAAGACCGGTAATCACCAGCTCCATTCTCATCTGTATAAAAAACGAATACGCCATCTGAAAAAATTAACGATCAAAATTTAATGGACACCTAACCGGTTCATGATCACTTCAGTACCCGGAGTCACTAATTCATTCAACCAGAAAGGTGCTACACCTATTGCTACAATTCCTATTATCAATACAATCGCAGCCAGTTTTCATTCCAGCTGGCATCACCTAATGAAGCATAACTGGCTTTAATCGGCCCCATAGCCACTTGTCCCACTGCCCGTAAAATATAAACAGCCGTCACTACAATCGACATACAAGCAGCAATGGTAGCTATGCGATGAAAAGCATCAGCATTTTCCCATGAACCCATGAACACAGTCATCTCAGCTACAAATCCACTGAATCCTGGTAATCCAAGTGAACAGAGACCTGCTATAAACAACACTGTCATTATAAATGGCATCGCTTTCGATTAGTCCGCCCATTTCCGCCACCATACGTGTATGGGTACGTTCGTAAATCATTCCAATAACGGCGAAGAAAGGGCTGTCATTAAACCGTGAGACACCATCTGCATCACAGCACCTGTAATCGCGGTTTTGGTCAACATACCAATACCTAGTAACACAAATCCGCAGTGACTGATGGATGAATACGCGTTGATATATTTCAAATCCTTCTGCATCATGGTAGCAAACGCTCCATATAATACAGCAATGGCTGAAAGTATGATGATGATATTTGCATATTCCTTGGCGCCTTCAGGTAACAGATACGTAGCAACCCTCAAACAACCATATCCTCCTAATTTCATGGATATACCGGCCAGAAACATAGATCCTGCTGTTGGAGCTGAAGAGTGACCATCAGGAACCCAGGTATGGAAAGGGAATAAGGCAGTGAATACTCCGAATCCTACAAATAAGAATGGGAAGAAGATTTTTTGTGCATCAGGAGACATCTGTACATTCTGCACAATCTGTAAAATATCGAATGTCCTGTTCTCTTTACCAGCAGCAAAGTAAACTCCAAGTATTCCAACTAAAACTAATGCGGAAGCTCCCATAAGCATCAGAGCCAGCTTATTGGCACTGTATTCCTTTTTACCGCTACCCCAAATACCGATAAGAAGATATTTTGGAATAACAGCTACTTCCAGGAAGAAGAATAATACAAAAAGATCTAATGAAAGGAAGAATCCATATGCTCCCATTGCCAGCAACAATAACAAAAGGTAAAACTCCTTCGTCATCTTTTCCACTTTCCACGAAACCAATACACCGGCTAACACTACAAATGAAGTGAGCATTATCATTGCAACAGAAATTCCATCAACCCCCAAATGAAATGATATTCTCATTGAAGGGAAAAGCGACCACTGCTCCGTAAATAACATGGTGTCGAAATTTCCATTTGCTCTTTCCTGGCTATAAGCCACATACAGATAGATCGCAAGTCCTAATTGAAGTACAGATCCAATAAAGGAAATGATTCGTACCAGCGAAGGCTTCTTCACTACCAATACAGCCAATGCTGTAAGAAGCGGTAATAATATCAGTAAACTAAGATTCATTGCTATCCATATCAGTTAGTAAATCCAATTATTTCCACACATAAACCAATAATAACACAAGTCCTATAATACCCGCCATAAAGTACAAAGCATATTGCTGCACCTTACCCGATTGTATCCCTTTTACCTTTCCAGAAATCCAGACGGTGCTGTCCCCAGCCATATTCACCATTCCATCAATTATATTCCTGTCAAACCAGGCAGCAGGCCGGGCAATAACATTGAACAATACCTTTTTAGTTATAAAGAGGTAAATCTCATCGATATAGAATTTGTGATATGCTGAATTATATAAGGCTCCAAGACTTGCGGATATCTTCCCTGGCTTTTCATTTTCCTTCTTATACAGGAATATCGCCAACCCAATTCCTGCTATAGCTAAAGCAACTGGAGCAATTGAAAAGATGATATCCATATGGCTTTCATGTGCCTCTCCATTGAAAGAAACATATTTACCGAATGGAATATATCCGGCGAAGGCTGCACCAATAGCCAATAATACCAAAGGCAACATCATTACAAATCCACCTTCACCATGATGTGATTCATGTGCAGATTCATATGGCTTGCTCCAGAATATATTGAAGTATAAACGGAACATATAAAATGCTGTAAGTCCTGAAGTGAACAGGGCTATACCGTATATCAGCATATTCTTGTGATACGCAGCCAGCAGTATCTCTTCCTTACTGAAAAATCCAGATAACAACGGAACACCCGCAATTGCCAAACAAGCAATAAGGAAGGTCAGATGTGTAATCGGCATCTTCTTACGAAGTCCACCCATATCTTTCATCTCATTGCTATGAACATAATGTATAACGGCTCCGGCGCCAAGGAATAATAAGGCTTTGAACATGGCATGTGTAAACAGATGGAACATGGAGGCTGTAAATCCTAATCCTGTTTCGCTGGTATTTCCTGAAACACCCAAGGCAAACATCATATAACCGATCTGCGACATGGTTGAATAGGCCAGCACTCTCTTGATATCTGTTTGGGTACAGGCAATGATCGCAGCGAACAATGCAGAGAAAGCACCCACATACGCTATGAAATCCAAAACTATGGGCGACATAGAGAATACAGGGAATAATCTTGCTACCAGATAAACACCAGCTACCACCATCGTTGCAGCATGTATCAATGCAGAAACCGGGGTAGGACCTTCCATGGCATCGGGCAGCCAGATATGTAATGGGAACATGGCACTTTTACCGGCACCTCCCATGAATACAAGAAGCAATCCCCATGTAAGAGCAGATAGACCCAGGAAGGAAGCAGCCACAGCTGTCTTCATTTCATTACCTTCAGGACTCGTCAATCGCTGAATAAGAGTGGTAATATCAAGTGTATTGCTATAGAATGATAAAACTAAAATACCTATCAGGAAGCCAAGGTCAGCAAAACGTGTAACGATGAATGCTTTTTTGGCAGCAGCTAAAGCAGATGCTTTATTATAATAGAATCCGATCAGCAGGAAAGATGATACACCCACTAATTCCCAGAACATATAAATCTGGAATATATTAGTTGAAAGCACCAATCCTAACATAGAGAAAGTAAATAAGGCCAGATGTGCATAGTAGGTTGGATACCTTTCTTCACCTTTCATATAGCCAAGGCTATAGATATGCACCATCAGAGAAACCAAGCTTACCACCACCAGCATCATACATGAAATAGGATCCAGCAGTAATCCCATATCTATCGACATACCCGGAGAAAACTCCAGCCAGGTGAATTGCAAAGGTTTTATTGCCTGATAGGCTCCATTCACATTACCCAATACGAAGAAATAAGTATAGGCTACATAAAAAGAAAGAACGGTAGTTACAAGCAATAAAGCTGTTCCTACTAATCCGGAAGAGTTTCCGAAAATTTTCTTACCGAATAATCCCAGCAATAGGTAACCCAGTAATGGGAGTAAAACAATAAGGGCGGTATAAGTCGTCAGTTCCATGATTGGTTAGTACTTCATTTCACCGGCATCTTCCACATCAATGGAATGATGGTTACGGTATAAATTGATGATAATAGCGATAGCCACTGCTGCTTCTGCCGCAGCAATAGCGATAATGAAAATGGTAAAGAAAACCCCATCCAGCTTATTAGGCCACACATACTTATTGAAAGCGATGAAATTCAGATTCACACTATTCAATATAAGTTCAATGCTCATCAGCATCGTAATCAGATTACGACGCGTAAAAAACCCGTACACCCCTATAAAAAACAGGACCGTACTAAGCGTTAGAATATGATATAATCCAGGAATCATAATATTTTCAGATTTTCAAATCATCAAATTTTCAAATTTTCAAATTCCCCTTCTCTCTCATCGCAATCACAATACAACCCACCATCGACGCCAGCAACAAAATACTGATCACCTCAAATGGCAACGCCCATCCTGTAGCATCAATATTCATCAATTGGGTACCGATACTTTTCACATTGGTAGCGATTGCTGTTTCACTAGTAGGTTTGAATGTATAATTCAATACTTGTACTAAAATCAAAGCTGCTCCACATATAGCTGCCAATGCAGAGAAGAGTTTTCTTTTCAATGGAGATTGCGCCATCTTCTCTCCAGCCTGTTGTGTCAAAAGAATAGAGAATATGATCAGCACCACAATACCACCCACATAAACCACAATCTGCACCGCTGCAATAAATTCAAATTGCATCCAGAAATAAATACCAGCCACTCCAATTAAAGTGAATAACAGATATATGGCCGCCCTGAATATCTGGCGCGTAGTCACCGACAAAACCGCAAACGTTACAGTCATTGCCGCTAACAAATAGAATATGACGTCTGATGCTCCCATTTTAACTTTTGACTTTTAACTTTTGACTTTTAACTTTTGACTTTTTACTTTCAACTTTTACCTTTCACCCCCTGTATTTCTCCCCGGACTATCTCGCTCTCACAAACTCAAACTCTCCCCACGGACTTCCGGACTTTCAGACTCCCAACTCCCGACTCCTGACTCCTGACTC
>JBGAQE010000107.1:0-26223 GCA_044220885.1 Chitinophagaceae bacterium | reverse complement strand
TCACGCACCTTCCTGCCTGTTTTCTTTGAATCATGTTTTGTCTTGAACAGGATTAAAGGATTTAAGGATTAGCAGGATTGAATACATCTAAATATTTAACCGACATAAAATCCTGACCATCCTTAAATCCTTTAATCCTGTTCAAGATAAAACATGTTCAAGACAATCTCAAGGCAAATCTTATTTCTTCTTCTTTATTATAAACGCTCCAATCTTTGTTGAATAGCTTGTGGCTCCACTCTTGAGGTAATCGCCCACATACCATATTGTTTGGTCGTCGGATGGATCGATAGCAGTTTGCGTATAATCTTCCCATCGAAGCGTGTTGGTTTGTGCCGCCTCTCCTTCTACCAATACAATTTCCTTTTGCGTTAGAAGCCCTTTTATGTCAAGATGCCTTCTGGCAGCAAATCGCTGTCCTGGAAAATGAGTACTGTCACCAAAAGAATACCCAATACCGATGCTTCCATTTTTATCCATTGCGGCACTGGCCATCCATCGATAATGTCCTTCAGGAGCATAGGTTCCTTGTTGAAAAGTCCCAGCGACCTGTCCTTATTAACCCTGAACTCATACCACCGTACACCACCACCTCCTGAGGCAGTACCTACTGAATGGACAGCTACAATTGACTCCTGATTCCCTATTCGTCTATACACCACTCTTGCCATCAACTTATCTCCCTGGGCATCTAATCGTGTACTGGTGCCCGGTTGGGGAACAGCTTTTGTTAATTGCCCTCCTCCCAAAAAATCATAAGGGGCAACTGGAATCTTTACAGGCCCTTCCAACTTTGACAAAGAAGGGTTCTGCCAATCAACATGGTGTTTCCAAACATATATCCCATCTTCACTCGTAACTTTCTTCAATTGATCGCCACCTGTTGCCAGCAAAATAGCTGGAGAACCTGATGGAGGTAATTGCTTTCCATCCAAATCTGCATGAATAATAAAATTGACATCATTTAGTATGAATGATTGCTCTGTAGCATCTTCTCCTTTCAGCATCTTATTTCTATCAACTACATAAGCATGCCGTTGGCTCACTTCATCACCGGTGCTGGTTGTAGTATAATATCCATCTGGCCAAATAGCAGGTCTCGGATAATCAGGGAAAAGATCCCTTTTGAATTCGTATCTGTAATAAGGTCCAAATGGATCGGGACCTGTACTTATTGCATAACACATACAGAAAGACCTGTTGTTGGCTGGGGTGTGCGTGCTGCAGGCGGCCCCTTTCTTTCTTCCTCTTTTGTTAAAGGTGGTTGGAATAATGCTACAGCTGCCCCTGGTTGTGGTAATTTCACTTCCACAGAATCATTCCGCAAACTGGCCTTCCTGAATGTAGGCATAACAATCAGCCACCTGTCTGCAAGCTGATCATACCGAACTACCGCATCCCCATTATTGATCTTTTCACAAGGACCACCGAAGCCCCTGAATACATTACGCGTTTCAACTGGACCATATAAAACCTTTCCCGATGAATCATATACTGAACCTTTCTTACTGAATATCGCCATTCTTGAATTCACAGTCTGAATAATATGATCAGGGCCAACTGCTAAAGAATTATCAGATGGATTACGATAGCTGGCAGTACCTTGAGGACCTGTAAACCCGTATCCCAATCCGTCGAAAGAAGTCAGCAATTGAATATTCTGTTCTGCCCCCATCGTGTTTGTTCTATAGGATAAGCCGGCTACTCTCTTGCTATTATCATTACGTTTATAGCCATTTGCCATTCTATCCACCGTGGAAAAAATTGTTGCAGAAGTATCGTGACGACTAGAAAATAAAGCTGCTCCGGATTCAGACTGTTGGGAAATACATGGCAAACAATTTATCGTTAAAGAAATTATTAGCAGAGTCCTTATTAGCATTGTGATGGGCTTTAGTGGAGACGAACTGTAATTTAAGAAAATAAGTCATGCCAGGAAGCTCAAGTCTTACCCCTCCCTTATATGCAAAAAAGCAGGAACCTGTTGTTCCTGCCCTAATCGGTATGATCAAAATTATGAATGAAGAAAGCTTGTCTACAATTAATTAACTGATACCCTAAATACCTGCACACTACCCTTTTCATTGCGCACGCTTACGAAGTAAATACCAGGATTCAATGCACTGAATTTTGACATATCAATTGGATATGAAGTGGTTCCAGCTTTATGCAAAATTGAATATTTACAAACTGATGAACCGAAACTATTGCTGATCTTAACTTCAAAACAACCGGATGGCTGATCTTTCAACTGAAGCTGCAGGCTACCAGATTTTGAAACAACGGTTGGAAATAAAAGAACCCCTTGCATAATCTCAATATTCTTCAAAGTTACAATCGGGCTATAATATTCAATCGCATCCTGATCAACAGCTTTAACGCGATACCAATTTGCCCTGTATAAGGACTTCCGTCATTATATTCATAGTATTGGTCGGTTGTGAATCTGCGTGGGATTATTGTAGCAATGGTAACAAACTCAATACCATCAGCACTCTTCTGTATTTCATATACTTGTGTGGTAGCTTCGTCTGCACACACCCCAATGCACACTGTTTGCTCCGTGCTCCATATGCACTTTACAATTAATAAACCTGAATGGCAAAACGGTTAAATCAGAAGGTGCTTTTGCATCTACTACAACAGGCTTTCCAGGAGCTTTTCCGGCAACTGGTGTCTGCGCTGTAACATATATGCTTAATTGAAGAAGAAATCCTAATAAAAATAGCTGACTAAATACAATAGTAGATTTTTTCATGGTAATGGATTTAGGGTTCATAGAGTTGGGATTTTAGGGATTACCAATTGTTAATCGGTGATATAAACCTACATATTGTATTGATACTATTAAATGACATTACTCACAAGGGTAATTGGGGTTTATTATAAGGGGATTTATATATACTTTCAGGGTAAACATTTAGTTCCCTTCACCAACACTATACCGAACCCTTGGAATGATAATTGATTACACCATTAAAACATAATCCAAAACACAAAGGGGGAAAATCAGGTTTTAAAAGTCATATCCAAGAAAACCATTAGTCATACTTTTCTGCCTTTCACCCTACTGGCAATTAACCAAACTTACTTTCTCCCTATTTTTGAAAAAAAAGCCATGCGACTGATACTATTACTATTGCTAACAGGAGTTTCATTTGCTACTTATAGTCAAAAAAAGGCAACACCCAAAAAAGCTGCCGAGGAAATGAATATAAAGGAGTACTGGTTTGTATTATTGAAATCCGGACCAACCAGAAACCAGGACTCAGCAACTGCTGCTGAAATCCAAAAAGCCCATATGGCAAATATCAACCGCTTGTATTATGATGGTAAACTAAAAGTGGCCGGCCCGTTTGGTGAAGACGGAGACTGGCAAGGTCTTTTCATATTCGATTGCAAATCGAAAGAAGAAGTTGAGCAATTACTAAAAACAGATAAAGCTGTTGCTTCAGGACGATTGACCTATGAAATCCATAGCTGGTACACGGCGCCAATGGGAAGTTTCAAACCCGGCAAGCCAAAAGAAATAAAATTATAACAGGTATACTTCTTAGTTTATAAAAGAAGTATACCTGTTCTGTCAACTATATACTACCGATGGCTCTATTGAACCTTCTCATTCTTATTACGAAACTTATCTAAACCCCAATAAGCACACCTGCCAGTATCCCCATTGCAAATATCGACAAGAATAATAACGGCCTTATGTCTTCATTCCCTTAATCCTTGAATAACTCACTGCACTGAGCATAAGCATAACGCCAACAATTGAGAGCCTCTTCTTGTCCATACTTCAAAGTAATAAGTTGTTAGTAGTAAGTACTAAGTTATAAGTCCATCTCCTGAAATGAAGTAACTATTATTGAGGGGGCCCACATTTTACATTCACACTTCCTCATTATCAAATTATCAAATTATCAAATTACCCCCAACTACCTCCTCTTCCCATTCTGCTCCACCTCCTTATTCATCTCCATCATATCCATCGGTTGTGAGAAATCACCCAGCAACCACTGACAGAAATAATCTCCCATTTTCCAGAAGAAATATTCTGTCATATCACCAAAACCATGGCGTTGACCAGGCATTACTACAAACTCAAACCATTATTTGCTTTGATAAGTGCATTTGCCATCCTTATTGTATTTGCAGGATGCACGTTATTATCTACATCTCCTGTAGATAACATCAACCGTCCTTTTAGGTTTTTAGCAAGCTCAGAGTTCTTTTCTATATTATAAAGGAAGGTGGTGTCATTCTTCTCACTTACCTGTTCTCTTACGCCATGATGCTTTTCACTCCACCATCTGTTATAAATATTATTCTCATGGTTACCTGCACTTGAAACTGCCACCTTAAAGAATTCCGGATATACCAGCATGGCAGCAGTGCTCATAAATCCACCTCCGCTATGTCCATGAATTCCGACACGATTGATGTCTATAAATGAATAGCGGTCTGCCAGTTGCTCTATAGCCGCTTTTTTATCGGCCAATCCATAATCGCGAAGATTACCATATCCAAAATTATGATACCACTTGCTTCGGCTTGGATGTCCGCCCCGGTTACCGATAGTGATAACGATAAAACCAAACTGTGCCAAACGATCTGTTCTATCCAATCCCCTGCTGAAACTTTTATTTACTGCTTCTGTTTGTGGACCAGGATATACATATTCGATGATTGGGTATTTCTTTGTAGAATCGAAATCGAAAGGCTTATACATCACACCATAGAGGTCCGTGATACCATCATCTGCTTTTACCTTGAAAGGTTGAGGGAATTTATAGCCAGCTTCAAAAAGCCTGCTGAGATCTGTTGCTTCCAAATCCATAATCTTTCGTCCAGTTGCATCATAAAGTGCAGATTTTGGAGCGGTATTTACACGTGATGAATTATTCACAAAATACTTTTCATCATCGTCCATGCTGAAATTATTGTCGAAATCGCCAGGGTTCAATAATTTCAGATTGGTACCATCAAGATTCACCCTATAGAGATGGAGGTAATAAGGATCTTCACCTGCTTCTTTTCCATTTGCCATAAAATACAGCACCCTGTTCTTTTCATCAATACCAACAATATCTTCGCAATGATAAGCGCCACTGGTAATCTGGTTTTTTAATTTACCATCACCATCATAAAGGTAGAAATGGCCCCATCCATCGCGTTCACTCCATTGTACCAATTCCTTTCCATCGTTTATCAAACCCAATCTTCTTGTTTCAACATACGTATTTAATCTTTCTTCAATCAACACTTTGAATTCGCCCGATTTCACATCCACTGCACATATATCTATCTTCTTCAAATCACGGCTGGTTCTTGTTACATAAAACCGGTCATTGGTTCCAGCCCAAATAGTAGCTCTGAACTCATCATCCCTTTCTTTTTGAAGGAAAGGTTTCATGGAAATGCCTATCTCCTGATCCTTGAATAATTCAGCATTAATTCTTTTGGGAAGCTTGGTATTGATATCAAAAAGATATAATTCTCAAGAGGGGCTTCTTTCTCACCAGGCATATGATACTTGTAAGTTTCCAAAGCCGGACGGCCATCTGTTACATTATGAAGCACCCACAGGTCTTTAACCTTACGATTATCATTTCTTATAAAAGTGAAATACTTAGAATCGGGCGACCAGATTACAAAAGCGCTTTTTCTCTTCTTCGCATTCTTTTCCTTTTCAACATTTGTTTCTCCAAATGATTCGCCTCCGAATGAGTAGTTTTCAATACCATCTGATGTAATCTTGTTTTCTACAATAGTACTATCATCCTCATTTTTGAGCGCTTTGGCATAATTGTCCATATCCATCCAATAGAGATTGTAGTTCCTGCTGAAAAGAACCCATTTCTTATCAGGAGAGATGGAAGCCCATCCTGGCTTACGCATAGGACGTTTGAAACCGGTAAGTTCATTGATTTCACCAGTAGCTAAATTGTATTCAAAATAGAAAGTCTTTTTTTCTTTAACAGGTGTTGACCCTTTCTTTGTTGTATCCTTTTTTTCTATCTCTTCGGTGCTTTTCACCTGAAACTGTATCCAGGTCTCCTCTTTTATGAATTGGAGACTATCGATACTGAGATGTTGTGCATCAAAGGGATCTTTTACGATGCGGGTAATAGCTGCAGCCAGTTTTTCATTATCAAAAAGTAATTGCTTACTGGCTTTTGCAGGATCCACTATATACCATTTTTTCCCTTCACTGGTTTCATACATATACCAGAACTTATCAGCTTTCTTCAACCAATGCGCATCCACATTGGTAGAAAAAACCATCTTATCAACTTTTTTGGGAGAGAATCGGGCTGCCAGAGAATAGTTCCCTTTTGTAACGGGACTGTTCTGGGCAAGCAATAACATGGGGGCATAGAAAGCCAGTAAGAAGAAGACTTTTCTCATTGCAGGTAGTTTTAGAACCTACAAGATAAATCATAGATGAAAAACTATATGCACCGTTTATCCAGAAATAAGACACATTAAATAAGGCAAGAGGCAATAGTATTCTATTTGGTTGCGAATACCTGGGTCCAATAATTAGATTCTCTGCCTACTCCCATTTCTTTAAGCCCGCCATTCATTATATTCTTGCAATGTCCTTCACTATTTAACCAGCCTGCCATAACAGCTTCCTCTGTGGTATATCCCATGGCAATATTCTCCCCAAAACTTTTCCATTGGTAGCCTGCAGCAGTGATTCTTTGTCCGGGAGTAGCACCAGAAAGAGCGGTATGACTGAAATAGGCGTTGGCTTTCATATCTACACTATGGTCAAAAGCGGCTTTACCCAATTGTTCGTTCCAGGTTACGGGTGTTACAGGAGGCATTACGGTAGTGCCACAAGTGCAGCCTGTTGCTCTGGCCGCATTCACTAGCTGAAGTATTACATCTTTTTTTACATTGAATTGAACGGACCCTGAAGGGTTGCCAGCAGGCGCATTAGAAGCCTGATCCGATTTCTTACAAGAAGCAATAACAAACAATATAAGTGAGGAGAAGATGAGTGCTTTTTTCATAGTTTGGGATTTATCCCAATACCGCAAAAAAGAAGCCAAATCATCCCAAATAAGTAGCCATTTCTGACTGATACTCTTGGGCTACTTTACGCGCCTGGTCTGCAAAATCTTCTTTATCAGAGGCATATATAATAGCCCGGCTCACATTCACCAATAAGCCAACGTCATTTTTAATCATGGCCTTTTCAGATATCTCCTTAAGGCTTCCTCCCTGTGCCCCAACACCAGGAACGAGGTAGAAATGATCAGGCGTAATTTTACGAATAGCAACAAAGGCTTCGGCCTGTGTGGCACCTACTACAAACATAAGGTTTGATGGAGTACCCCAACCTGATACAGTTGTAAGTACCTGTTCGAATAAATAATTGGATGACTGTCCTTCTGCAGCAACCAGCTTTTTCATTTCGAAATCTGCAGCCCCTTTATTAGAAGTAAGACCTAAAACTATAGCCCACTTCCCTTCGTATTCCAGAAATGGTTGAACACTGTCTGCTCCCATATAAGGAGCCACTGTAATGGAATCAAATGGCAGAGCCTCAAAAAAAGCTTTTGCATATTGCGTGGAGGTATTACCGATATCTCCTCTTTTTGCATCGGCGATAGTGAAATGCTGGTCTCCGATATATTTCACTGTCTTTTCCATCGTCTCCCATCCTTTCACACCCAAAGCTTCATAAAAAGCTGTGTTGATCTTATAGCTCACACAAAGATCGCGGGTAGCATCAATGATAGCTTTATTGAAACTAAAAACAGGATCTGCATCCTGCAATAAATGCTTTGGAATCTTTGTGATATCAGAATCAAGTCCTACACACAAGTACGATTTCTTACTTTGAATTTGATGGATGAGTTGAGGAGCGGGTCATGCGGCAAATATAAATAAAAAGTTGACCCCCTAAAGGGGCCATGTCGAACAGGCTTCAGATATCAGTTTGAAATTGCGGGTTCGAGTTGCGGGTTCTTAGGTGTCCAAGTAATAAACAATCATTATTTTGGTTATCTTTTTTTTACCGCAGAGAACAAGAGAAATACAAGATTCGCGCAGAGTATTGAAGCTCCAAATTTTTTAATGACTCTTCGAAAACTCCAGTAATTCTCTTGTTCTCTGCGGTAAAAGACGCAAAAAATGATAAGTGCAACAACTTCCGTGGCTCTAAAAACCCGCAACTCGCATATCTCATCAAACTGAACTCCCAACTATTAGTAGACCTATGGAACCTATTTACTTATTGAACTTTAGGAACTTTTCAGCTCCTCCCCGAGTTTCCAAACCTCTTCAAACCTATTATACAACGGCACCGGCGCCAATCGTATAACATCAGGTTCCCGCCAGTCTACAAAAAACCTTTTTCCATAAGTGCATCATAGATGGCTTTGCCATTGGAAAGCATGAGCATTGATACCTGGCAACCTCTTGCCAATTCATCTTCGGGAGTAATGAATTTTATTTGTGGAACTTTTGCGGTATCGTTTACATGTTTCAGCACTTGCCACAGATAAGCATTTAAGGCCTTTCTTTTAGCATGCAATCTTTCAATACCGGCTTCTTCAAAAATTGCTAAGGAAGCTTTTAATGATGCATATAATAAAAAGAGGGGTACTCAATTGCCAGCCTTCTGCCGACTGTATCGGTTGAAAACCTTTGGCCATCTGGAATCGGGTCTCCTTTTCATAACCCACCATCCTGCAAAACGGTGAATACTGCTGTCCTTATGATAACGTTCATGGATATATACTCCGCCTATAGCTCCCGGACCGGCATTCAGATATTTATAGTTACACCAGCAGGCAAAATCTACATTCCAATCATGCAATTGCAATGGTATATTACCGGCTGCATGTGCCAAATCAAATCCAACAATGGCTCCAGCTTTTTGTCCTGCTTTTGTTATTGAAGGCATATCAAATACCTGACCCGTATAATAATTGAGTCCGCTGAAAAGTACTAATGCCAGTTCATCCTTATTTTTCTCAATGGCCGAAATGATATCTTCTGTTCGTAAGATAAACTCTCCTTCTCTTGGAGAAACTTCTATCACTACTTCTTCCGGATCAAGTCCCAGATGTTTCACATGCGTTTCAAACATATACTGGTCACTGGGAAAAGCTTTTGCCTCACATAATATCTTATTCCTTTTTCCAGTAGGACGATAAAAACTCACCAGCATCAAATGCAGGTTTACAGACAGTTGGTTCATCACTACAATCTCTGAAGGTAGTGCCCCAACTATATTACCTAATGGTTTGGTTAATTGGTCGTGATACTGCAACCATGGATTTCTTCCCCAGGAAATTTAAAAAAACCTTCAGCACTCCAAATGAAGCCCATTCATTCATTACTTCCTGAATAGTTATTACTTCTTACGACACTTTCTACCAATTCTTTCTGGCAAAGTTGATTTGGGCTGAAGACCCAATGAGTTTCCCAAGGAAATAGACCTGCTCTTTACCATTCTCTGTTGGTATAATAAACCGATCACGAAAATCTTTCAGTACATCGGATGCATCTGACTGTCTCGCAAACTCGCTTCATTTCTTGCCAATAGAAGATACAAGTAGCTCCATTAAGTGCCAGTTCTTTTGCGATAGCAAGTCAATACCTTGCGTACTACCACACACCAACTTCTTTCCCTTCCAATGAAATATTCATAGCTATTTTTAAAGGTGATTATCTATTTTTTATAAGATCAGGGTAATCTCTTCCGGGAGCAGGATGAAAAAATGCCATCTGTTTCAGGTTGTGTTTTTGTTTCTATAATATAAAACACGCACGGCATCTTCTTCGAAACTATTGCTGCTTTATCATCTGTTACTTCCTCAAAGGGCTTGGTGGCTTTTAATTTCTATTTGATGCTTGGAAATCAGGATGCGGTTTCATACCACATCAAAACTTGGAGTTTCCATAGGTCATCTTGTAGATGTTTGCTTCTCTTGCTTTCTTGTAATGTGGACCGTCTTGTTTCGTTGTGATATCCTTGGTGAAAAACAGCTCGCGAAAGGATGACCTGATTATCTTTTGTCATACATCATTTCAAGTGTGGTGACACTTAGATCGAGGCATTCAGCACTTGGCTGAAATTGTGTTCTCGGAGGCATCAATTCATCACGATGGCCTTCTGTATCAAATACAGGCAACGGTATGGTTTCCAATTTTCATAGTATGACACAAAAGAAGGCCGGTATAGAAAGACTTATAAAAGGCCAACGGTAAATTTTCATACATACAATTTACGACCATTCGGAGTGTCATCACTCTTTCGATCGTTATATAATTATTGATTCCCGCTGCTGCATTGTTTCAACAATCTTTTTTACTGTCACAAAGCATTTGAAGTTCCTGTACAGTATTCTTCTTAACTTTCCCCTGTCCCTGTTCTGGCTTAGTTTAAATACATTTTTCAATAGCTTTCACTTCAATTTCAAATCCCACAATACTCTTCAATAATGGAGCTACATATTCAGAGTCAGATTATCATAGATAAATAGTAGTAGACTCATTGTTCTCGCAATACGGGTCAACTTTCGTAAAACCTCTATCAATCCCCTTATCATCTAAAAATCGTAATGTGCCACGCGCATGTACTCATATAGTTCCGGGTATAGCCTGATGCGGATTGCTGTACCAGGCGCGCTAACATATACATGCGGACCAGTAAACAATGCCAGCACTTCCGGATTTGCCTAAAACCAGATGATGATGTTTCTCACCATAATATGCCCCATCAAAAAACAATTTCCCTTCTCTCTCTTCAATTAGTAATAGCACTTGTGCCGACACCCTATTCCCTTCACAACCCATGAGTGTTGCAAATGAATATTCCTTCATCTGAAGAAATCAATTCCAGAGGTGTTAAGGGATTTAGTAGGGGAAGGTTGTACATTGTTTTGTTTAAGGGTTTAGGTTTAAGGTTTTTGGAAAGTGTAGCATAATTATAAATTAAAGGGGTTTGAGTTTTCGGGTTTTTTCACCGCGGAGACATAGTATGGGGTTCCTCTGCGTCTCCGCGTCTCTGGTAAAAAATGTTACCAGTAAGACTTTAAGAACTTAATTTTTCCGCTACATTAACCTTTTGAACCTCTTGAACATTTGGAACTTCTTGAACCCTTAAACTTTAAACCTTAAACTATTAAGATACCACCTCCAACACCTTCGTCGGCCCCATATTCGCATTCCTCATCGAGAAAATGCTTCTCACTGCCGCACCAGCAGATTCTATAAAGGCATTTTATTTAATGAATCGTTGCCTACCACTGTGAGCGTTTCCTATCTCCCCCCTTCACGGATAGCACACCTAATATAAATTGTGGGAAGGCAATTCATGTTCTTCCAGCTAATTTTCTTCCTCCTTCTTTTCCGAATATATAATATTTGTTATTTGGCAATTCAACGGAGTGAAATAACTCATGTTCTCCACCAGGCCAATGATGGGGACTTTAATCCTGACCTTGTCCAAACATCGCAATCCTTTCTTGGCATCGGCTAGTGCAACATCCTGAGAGTTTATATTACTGCTACACCAGTAGCAGGAACTGTTTGAACCAGTGTAAGATGAATATCACCTGTACCTGGAGGCATATCGATTACGAGATAATCGAGTTCATCCCAAATACTTCAGTTACAAACTGACGAATGGCACTGCGCCTCTCCACACAATCGCACTCTTTTCATCTACCAATGAACCGATACTCATCAGTTTGATGCCATATTTTTCAATTGGAACAATCAATCCTTTTTCTGTTCCCATATCCATCATCAAGGGTCGTTGGCCGCGGATGCCGAACATTACTTAAGTACTTGGTCCATATATATCTGCGTCCATCAATCACTTTGCTCCACCTTGCACGCCAGCGCCAGGGCCGTTTGCGGAAACGATAACTTTCCCCTACCCCACCCTTACCACTTACAACAGCGATGATATTTTTACATTGGGAAGGATGGACTGTCCATCTTTACGGTTACTACTGGTATTGGATGTGAAATCGCTTTCACCTCCAGCTTGTTTATCTACAATAATTTCACTGCATTTGTACAAGCGTTCTTGTTCGTATCCTTCATAGGACATGCGGGAGTGGTCAATACAACGGTAAATGAAACGGAAGACCCATCAATCTCGATATCTTTCACCATGTTTTAGGGTAACCAGGTCTTTCCCAGATCGGGTTCCTGCACATTACTTAAAGCCCAAGTATTTGTTCTGTAGTCATGTATGCAACGATTTTTGTTAAAAGAAACACTAAACAGCAAAAAATAACCATTGGGTGGGGTATTTTGTTGTAACAATTTTCAACCCGAGTCTGTATGTTGAAGCCGATGAAAAAGGTCCTACTGTATCCCCTTTTTACTGGTAATTCTGCTGCCCGGCATGGGTTGGGCTCAGTTTGAAAATTGAAGGATTCCGTAATTCGAATTTACGGGTGGTTATGACTGCCGATAGCAGTAGGTGTCCCTTCCGTAACAATACAGTAAGTGCAGGGACGAAACAAGAGACATATACAAATGAACAAAGAGGTATTTCTATAGTTGTGCTGAAAGGCGACCACCTTGAATTTGGCTCTATCGGTTTAAGCCCAAACTCATCGAAATTCAAGAAATTTGGGAAATCAGCAAAGCATCATCCAGCTAATGGTTGCGGGATACCATGTTTTTACCCGCTACCATCGCGCTTACGCCCACGTCCAACCGTGAGCAATTTGAACGGGATTTCGTGCAAAAGTGGATGTTTCCCGACAGCATTGCAGAAACCGCCCGTAAAAATACAGAAGAAGGCAAAGGCGAATATACCCGTGGCGTAACGGCCCCCGACGGACGTGGAAAGCTGGCAATATAATGTGCTTCAATAATGCCAATAAATACCTATTACTACGGCCAGGCACACTCAAAACATCTTCAATCCATTTTCATGGAATGAGTTATATAAAGTCGTGGGGCGGGGGGATACAAGAGCAAATAATTGTACTGGAGCTTAAAGCCTAAGGCCTAAAGCAATCTGATTGGACGATGTATTGAGATCTGCGAATAATCTGTTGAAGCCTAAGCACAACCACCCAACTGAAATCAAGCCTTGGGCCTGAGCGCCGGAGGCTTTCAAACTATAAAGTCAAGCTTTAAAACAAAATTTGTGCTTTGCGCAATATCCGGCGTCTGCTATTCTCGGCGGCAACAACTCGCTTTGCCGGCATTCGATAGCGCACCCTGCACATCACACAGATTGTGACGTTGGATAAATGTTATGGTCGGATTGCCGGAAAACTTACCAATTACAACTTTCAAGGTGTCGGATTCGTTGAGAAGAATCGCCCTTATCTTCATTCCCATTCTGCATGGCGACCATTATTTCCGGATGCCTGGTTTCTTGAACAGCATCAGTCTTTTGAACGGGGAAAAACGACCTGCATCTTTATGGTCCTGCTGGTAATGCCTGTCCTGGATACGCAGTTTGCAGCCGCTAATTCAAAACTCGCCTGTAACCACTGCACTTTCATCCTTTAAAGAAGAAGGGTTAATATTGAAAACAGATGGTGTACAGGTAAGTTATTTAGCAATAACCTGCGTACTTTGAGTTAAGTTTGAACAGAGTGAAACCGCCTCGACGCCTGAACCTGAAAAAGCGATGATTACGAAATACTGCAAATTTCTATGAGGCCAAATGGGGCGAAACTATACAACGAAAAGAGGGGGTATCAGAATGATTAACAGATAAAGGGATTGCACCAAAATCGTATGCATTCTGTGCAGATACCGTTACGATGAAGAATTAATTGAAAAAGTACGCGGCGTAGATGTTTCTCTGTCCGCGAAACCACACCAGAAGATGCGGAAGAAAAGTCGCTGCGGGTGCACCATACCACCACTACACACAGGCCGCAACGATTGTGACGGGGTAAAAAATTACAGCATCGGACATTCAGCGTAAATGCGACAAGCTCGATGTATTTGAAGAAAAGCCTAAAAGTGTTCCTGTGCCTGCTTGCCTGGCTATAGAAGGTCACTTATAAGGCCTGATGGGCCTGTTGCTAACTTTTATTGTTACAAACTCCCTCTTCGGTTTATTCGCTTTGCCCTCTGGTCGTGCGACGTTATCATGTTAATAGGACGCAAAATGTCTCCCACTTCCTTTTGTTTGTAGCGCTTAATACTCCAGATACCGGTACACGCGCACACGGCATCAGCACGTTGTTGCAGAAAGGGTTAAGTTATGAGCTGCGTACCAGTAATATCAATGTACCCTTCAGATATCGGATAATGTCAGGGTTATTCTTCAACCGCCCCACAATCACACGCCAGCTTCCGTGTACCCGCCGCCTGGGTTTTATTGTTGCCCGCTTATCGACATCGAGATTCGATACCGCCTTGTCCCGATTTTCGTGTCCATAAACTTCTTCTCCTGCATCTTCATCCTCCCCCTGTTGGCAATTCGTAAGTTGTAATAATGATTGGACCCATTCGGAATACATCTGCTTTAAAGCGATGCTTTTCGGACTCACTCCAAAATCAGGCATAGAAAGAACCCTGAACTGATCGACATAAACCTTTAGTCGCTTATTCTTGTACGTAATAGCAATATGATTACCCATTTGTATAGTAATTGTTACCCTGAATAGCAGCAGTAGGTGCTGCGTACTTTGATATGTAAGTGGTTTAACCTTGTAATACGTAATAAAAATAATGCCTTTAGTTCAATTCATGTCGCTAAAGTTGACTACCTTGCTCAGTACGCCTTCTATCCTGTTGCCATTCAGGGTAACAATTTTAACAATAAATGGCATCACTCATTGCTATTGTCTAAGAATAAGCGATAAGGTTTATGTTGATCAGTTCGAAGGATACTCTGCCCGCCCGATTTTGGGTGAGTCCGAAAAACGCTCAACGCTGGCCAGATGGTATTCAGGCCAATTGATATCATTATTGCTGTTTTGGTACGCAATGGGGAGGGATGGCGGTCTGGAGAAAAGTTGGACGAAAATCAGCGTATTATCGTCTTCGATGTCGATAAGGCAACAATAAAAACCACAAAGTACGGGTGATGAATATGAGATACTTCGACATTGGTTATGAAATGCTCGAGAACGTACTGATAATACTGGCGGTAAAATAATAACTTTAACCGCGCAACGCGTGCCGATGCCGTAAAAAAGATACCTGGTGAGATTAGATGAGTAAACAAGGCCTACAACAAAGATGATCCTGATCCTATTCGCACGATAATGCAGCTTTGAAGGGCAAAGCGAATATGCGTGGGTTATATGTCAGGATTGGTAATGAACTATCAGGCCTTATAAGTGGCCTCGCCTTCTGCGTAAAAAGTGTCAGGCCTTCTTTGGCTTCTTCGCTCAAATATCAGGCATGTCGTATTGCTGTCGATGGTATTTTTTATAACGCCAAAACGTCATTTGCGACTTTGCAGTGGTGGTGAAAATCTTTGCAGCAACTCTTCTTCCCAGATGCTTGGTACAGGTGGTTGTGAAATGCAGAAGATGCATAGCATGCTTTTATCGTCTGTTAATAAACTGAATACTCACCTGGTCTATGGTTTTAGGTTTGCATTCTTTATTCTAACACTGGTCATTCTTGATGTTTTACAACACCAACTGGGTATGGTGTTTTCTTACCATTCTGATCTCTCGCGGAAATTTACGGGTCAGCCTCATCGCCGGTTCGCCTGCAAGTTCAGGCGTCAGCAGATTGCTGGTGAACAACCCGACAGGGATGCAATTAATTCTGCTCTACCTGTCTGTGCGATCGCGCAATGTGCCCTTCACCCCCTTTAAAGGTCGATTACAGCTAAACGGCCTGGTCAGCGGCTATAAACTGGTCAGGATAAACCTTCCAGCAGGACGCGAAATGCAGGTCGTTTTCCTGTTCAAAAAAGGCGGTACTATTCAAAAACCGGAGTAATCCGGTAATAGTGCCCATACCGATAATCAGAATGTGGTTGATTCTTCTGGCGAATCATCTGCGCAAAGGGGCCTGGTCGATTTCCCGCGATCACCGCAGCTGGCTGGTGTTCAACGTCTGATGCTAACGGTCTTGGTGCGATCAGTCTGTTGTCGTTTGCCGAAAATAATGACGCCAGGCGTTGATGCAAAAGTAACCGTTTGTTCAGGCGCCGGTTTGTAGCCCTGAAGCCTGGTGCAATTTCTGGGGCAGGCCTGATTATTACCTGCGTGGGCGGGAAATAGTTATTCAGTGTCAGCCATCGTCCGTCTGGATTCAGCGCTGAAGCGCAGGCTTTCGCTGGGCCGGTATTGTTCTTAAATCATTGCAACTTTATCGCTCATTTGACAAATGGATTGAGCGAATGTTTGGGAAGTTGTAGCCGTAATAATAATTATTTATTGCTGTTATTTCAAGCATTATATTCAACTTACATCGTGGAAGGCAGCGCACGGGCGATGACCTTTGCTCTTCTTTACGAACGTTCGCCAGTCGTCGTCGAGAACATCCACTTCCGCAATCCCGTTCATTATCCAGGATAGACGCATTGGCGTAAATGTGGTGTGCGCCATGTCCCGCACCATTACGGATGGTGTACGCTTTGTTCTCTTCAAAATTTCATACAGGTGCCGATCGATTTGGGCTTAAAACCGATAGAAGCGATTCGGTGGTCGCCAGCATGTAAGCACGCTGTTCAGCATTTAGCCATGTTTCCCTATCGTTCGTCTGTGCACTTTTACTGTTCACGGAAGGGGATGCCATCAGGCTGGCGGTCATATTCCTCAACAAATCCCCGGATGCGGAGATCGCCAGTTTCTCAAACTGAGCCCCAGCCGCCCGGGCAGAATACCAGTAAGGGATGTCGGTAGGGATCTTTTCATCGCTTCATCCTGGAGCTCGGTTGGTGTTACTGTGGCTCCCCACCCAATGGGTTGTTTTGCTGTTTGATGTTCTTTTATCCGTCGTTACGCCACGCTCGGTCGATATGGGGCTTTAAGTAATGTGCGGGAACAAATGGGAAGAACCTAAGTTGCCCCCAACGAGTGAAAGATATCCGAGATTGGTCTTCCGTTTCATTACCGTGCCAGCCCTCACTTGTGCTGGGATATGATCGAGAACAGCTTTGCATACGTCTGATGAAATTGCGGCCCGGTGAATAAACAAGCTGAGTGAAAAGTGGTGCTACATCAGCCGCAGCGGTATACGTAAAATGGACAAATTATTATTCCTAATGTAAAAAATATCATCGCTGTTTAATAAGTGATGAGATTGGGTGGGGAAAAGTACTGTTTTTATGGAAAATCTGGCCCAACTGGCATAAGATGGGGGCAAAAGTGGTGATGTGGACGCCAGATATATGGACCGGGTATTCCTATAATGTTAAGCATCCGCGACCAACGACCGCCGATGATGGATAACAGGAACGAAAAAAGGGATTGATTGGTGGTGTGTGGCATCAAGCAGTGGTGTCGGTTCGTTGAGCGCAAAGATGAAAGATTAGGTGTGGAGAAGGTCCAATGGCGAGCAGTACCATTCGTCGGTTTGTAACTGAAGTATTGCAGGATATGGGCCTGAATTATATCATGTCGGTATCAGGTACGGGTGATATTCATCTTACTGGTTCAAACAGTTCCTGTTGCTGGTGTAGTAGTGGTTGCAACTCCTCAGGATGTTGCACCTGGCAATGTTTGAAAGCTTGGGTGGAAATGTTTGAACAAGCACGAATTAGTCCCCCATCATTAGCCTGGTGGAGAATATGAGTTGTTTACTCCTGCTGAATTGTGCCAATAACAATGTTATATATTTCGGAAAAAGAAGGAAGAAAAGTCAATGAAGAAATATGAATTACTTTCTATAGGTCAAATTCCATTGGGTACAACATCTGCAATGAAGGAGATAATTGGAACGCCTGCCATTAGGCAGCGAATTAATAACAAAAAACCGCCTTTATAAATTCGTACAGTGCGGCAGGCGAGGAAACTATTCGATGAGGAATGCGAATATGGGAGCGACGAAGGTGTTAGGTGGTATCTTAATAGTTTGAGTTAAAGTTTAAGGGTTCAAAAAGTTCCAAATGTTCAAAGTTCAAAAAGGTTAATGTGTGGAAAATTAAGTTCTTAAAATTTTTACTGTGTGCTTTTTACCGCGGAGACATGAGACATGAAGGTCACGTCCGCAGTGAAAAAAACCCGAAAAACTCAAACTTCCTTTAATTTAATTATGCTACACTTCAAAACGCCAAACCTTAAACCCTTAAACAAAAACATGCAACCTTCCTACAAATCCCTTAACACTCCTGAATTGATTTCCTTCATGAAGGAACAGTTGTTACTAACTCATGAGTTGTGAAGGAATAAGTTGTCAACTGGTACTAATTTGAGAAGAGGAATTGTTTCGATGGGGCATATGAAACAAGATAAATGTCTGAAAACTGAGCTAAATCCGGAGGTGTAGCATTATTCGGTCCCGCATGCCATATGTCGTAGCGCTGCTGCAATTTTAGCAATCACATCGATAAAATGCTGGGGCCTTATGGGTATTACGCTTAACGACATTATTGATTTTAGATGATACGAGATTGATAAGAGGTTTACAGTTAAGCCTTGCAGTATGAGAACAATGAGTCTACTACCGATCTGTATTAATCTGACTCCTGAATATATGGCTCATTATTGAAGGTATTGTCCGATTTAAAAATTAGTGAAAGCTGTGAAAATAACCATTTAAACTAAACCAGAATAGGGACAGAGAGGAAAATTTTAAGAATATCCATGGGAACTCTCAAACAAGCCGGTGATGGGCAAAAGATTGCTGAAGTATCTGGCAGCAGGAATCCCACCAATTCATAATGATCCCAGCGGAAGAGTGATGACACTCCGGAATGGTCGTAAATTGTATGTATGGCGATACGGTTGGCGCACGCAAATCTTTCTATACTGGCCTTCTTGTACAGCTGTCATACTGCCAGAAAAATTGGAAACCATACCGCTGCCGCAAGCATTTTAGAAGAAACCATCGTGGATGCAGGGGACTTCGATATGAGTGCAATTCCAGCTATCGCTGGTCTCCCAATCTGGGCGTCACCACACCAAATGGATGAAATGGTCGCAAAATCAATCAGATTGTCGCACCTCGCTGAGCCGTTTTTCAACAAGGATATCGCAACGAAACAAGACAGGTCCGCATTTAAAGTGAAGAAACTGGTGTTTATCCTGGATGACCTATGCGGAAACTCAAGTTTTGAATCATGGGTATGAAACCGCATCCCCGATTTCCACATCAGCAGAGGAAATCAAAACCGCAAGCCCCTTTGAGTGAGCAGATGATGTGGAAGCAGCAAGCTGGTTCCTGAAAGAAGATGCCCAAAGTGTTTTAGCATGCCGAGAAACAAAAACTGCAGCGGAAAACAGATGGCGTGCTTTCATCCTATCCCCGAAGAGTTTGGCGAGCACTAATTAATAAATTAATTGAAAAAAAGAAAATCCAGATGAACGTCCAATCATTCGATTTCAGGACACTTCCAGTTCTTCATAAGAAATATATTGAGCCTTCGGCGTGGCGGGCCTTCTACTGATAAAGAAGTTTCGGCATGGAGATGGATGATCAACGGTTTTGCGCCCACTGTTTGCACGTCCTTCGCCAAAGTCACCCCTGGTTACTGGAAAGTGTCATGATAAAAAAATCAAAGTGATTTTATGGACCCAGTTAATGCGTAGCTATCAGTAAATTGAAATAGGTATAGATGGCATCATCAGTGATTACCCCGATCTTTTAAAAAGCGAATAGTAATCACCTTTTAAAAAATAGCTATGAATATTTCATTGGAAGGGGAAAGTAGCGTTGGTGTATTAGTACGCAAGGTATTGGACTTGCTATCGCAAAAGAACTGGCGTAATGAACTTACAACATTCGTAACGAAGTAAACGATGCTTAAAGAAGTGCTTTCAGATTCCTGCGCAAACAAAAACATTCCTATGCTATTACAATTTACTGACATTATGCAAGTTACAGTCCGTGATATCAAATCTTATCCTGATCTGTTCCTTGTTCTTGTAGATAATACAGGAGGTCCTAAATCGGGTCCGATTACAAGAAGCTATTGAGGGAAGATTTCGAAAAGCATTCCAGCAACATGTTGTTAACAACCAACTATTGACAAAAGCAGTGATACAGCTGAAAGCAGCCGGCTGCTAGCAGATACATCAATATAGTATCAACTACTGTGGAATACTATTTACCAAATCTTGAAATGTATACAATACTATCAGGCCAGCAGTTGCAGGATGGGCAAGACAATGGCTTGTGGTTAGGACAATTCAATATTACAGTCGTAATATACTTCCACCAGCACATTGATACAGCAAGATTAAAAGTCTATTGCTGCGATAAGAAGAAGGCGATTATGCATAAGTAACAACAAAGGGAATGGTTTTTAAATTATGTTGGAAGATTTGGTCAAGGCTTCAGAGATTGCATGTCTTTGCTGTACAACTTCATATATTAATCATTATTAAATGCTCCTGTAGATGGAGGAAAAACAGAAGAATACGGTACACAATCTCTGAAGGTAGTGCCCCAACTATATTTCCTAATGGTGTGGTTAATTGGTCGTGATACTGCAACCATGGATTTCTTCCTTTAAAAAAACCTTCCACTCCAAATGAGGCCCATTCATTCATTACTTCCTGAATAGCAGGCAAAGTTGATTTGGGCTGAAGACCCAATGAGTTTCCCAGGAAATAGACCTGCTCTTTACCATTCTCTGTTGGTATAATAAACCGATCACGAAAATCTTTCAGCACATCGGATGCATCTGACTGTCTCGCAAACTCTAATGAAGTATCAAATAACATGAAATGTTTTTTACTTATCAAAAAATCAGAAGCTCCCCGTTTTTCCTCCATCTACAGGAAGATTAATACCATTAATATATGAAGCTGCAGGCGAAGCCAAAAAAGCAGCCGCTGCTGCAATCTCTGAAGCCTGACCAAATCTTCCAACAGGAATTTCAGCAACCATTCCCTTTGTTATTACTTCTTGCGACACTTGCCTTCTTTCTGCATTTGCAGCAATAAGACTTTTTAATCTTGCTGTATCAATAAAGCCAGGAAGTATATTATTGACTGTAATATTGAATTGTCCTAACTCATTAGCCATTGTCTTTGCCCATCCTGCAACTGCTGCTCTGATAGTATTAGATACACCAAGATTTGCAATAGGTATCCTTACAGAAGTTGATACTATATTGATGATTCGGCCATAGCCGGCTGCTTTCATACCAGGTATCACCGCTTTTGTCAATAGTTGGTTGCCAACAACATGTTGCTGGAATGCTTTTTCGAAATCTTCCTCAATAGCTTCTGTAATAGGTCCCGATTTAGGACCTCCTGTATTATTCACAAGGATATGAATCGTGTGTGACTGAACAAGATTTGATATCACGGACTTCAATTGCATAATGTCAGTAAAATCAGCAATAGCATAGGAATGCTTTTGGTTTAATGGTGCAGGAAAATCTGAAAGCACTTCTTTAAGCATCGCTTCATTTCTTGCCAATAGAATACAAGTAGCTCCATTAAGTGCCAGTTCTTTTGCGATAGCAAGTCCAATACCTTGCGTACTACCACACACCAACGCTACTTTCCCTTCCAATGAAATATTCATAGCTATTTTTTAAAAGGTGATTATCTATTTTTTAAAAAGATCGGGGTAATCACTGATGATGCCATCTATACCCATTCCTTTTAACCTATCGATAGTTGCTTTATCATTAACTGTCCAGGCAACTACTTTGATTTTTTTATCATGACACTCTTTCAGTAATTCAGGGGTGACTTTTGTATAATAGGGACTATAAATAGTGGGCGTAAAACCAAGATCATCCATCTGCTGCTGAAAACTTCTTTTATCAGTAGGCTCTGCCAATGCCGATGTATAGATGGAAGGATATTTCTTATGAAGAAACTGAAGTGTCCTGAAATCGAATGATTGGATCACCACCCTGTTCTGGATTTTCTTTTTTTCAATTACCGACATCAGCGTGTTCACAAACTCTTCGGGAGCAGGATGAAAAATGCCATCTGTTTCGGGTTGTGTTTTTGTTTCTATATTATAAAACACTTTTGGCATCTTCTTCAGAACTATTGCTGCTTCCACATCATCTATTACTTCACTCAAAAGGGGCTTGGTGGCTTTTAATTTCTGTTGATGTGGAAATCGGGGATGCGGTTTCATACCCACATCCAAAACTTGAGTTTCCGCATAGGTCATCTTGTAGATGTTCAATTGCTTCTCTTCACTTTCTTGCAATGTGGTTCCGTCTTGTTTCGTTGTGATATCCTTGTTGAAAAATGGCTCATGCGAAAGGATGACCTGATTATCTTTTGTGATCACTGCATCCATTTCAAGTGTGGTGACGCCCAGATCAAGGGCATTCAGCATAGCTGGAATTGTATTCTCTGGCATCAGTCCCCTGCATCCACGATGGCCTTCTGTATCAAATACAGGCAGCGGTATGGTTTCCAATTTTTTCATAGTATGACAGCTGTACAAGAAGGCCAGTATAGAAAGACTTATAAAAGGCCAACGGTAAATTTTCATACATACAATTTACGACCATTCGGAGTGTCATCACTCTTTCCGATCATTATATAATTGTGATTCCCGCTGCTGCATTATTTCAGCAATCTTTTGCCCATCACCGGCTTGTTTGGAGAGTTCCTGTATGATATTCTTGTAACTTTCCCTGTCCCTATTCTGGCTTAATTTAAATACATTCTCAATAGCTGTCACTTCAATTTCAAATCCCACAATACTCTTCAATAATGGAGCTACATATTCAGGAGTCAGATTATCATAGATAGTAGTAGTAGACTCATTGTTCTCAAAATGCAAGGTCAACTTTCGTAAAACCTCTATCAATCCCTTATCATCTAAAAATCGTAATGTGCCACGCGCATGAACACTCATATAGTTCCAGGTACTGGCCTGATGCGGATTGCTGTACCAGGTAGCGCTAACATATACATGCGGACCTGTAAACAATGCCAGCACTTCCGGATTTGTTTCTAAAGCCAGATGATGATCTTGTTTCCGCATAATATGCCCCATCAAAAACAATTTCCCTTCTCTCTCTTCAATTAGTAATGGCACTTGTGTTGCCGCTACCTTATTCCCTTCACAACCCATTAGTGTTGCAAATGAATGTTCCTTCATAAAGGAAATCAATTCAGGAGTGTTAAGGGATTTGTAGTAGGGAAGGTTGTACATTGTTTTTGTTTAAGG
This sequence comes from Chitinophagaceae bacterium, assembly GCA_044220885.1. GTDB lineage: Bacteria > Bacteroidota > Bacteroidia > Chitinophagales > Chitinophagaceae > Endoryza. Next base: position 2,982 of record JBGAQE010000107.1, on the reverse strand, counting down.
GTTTAAGGTTTAAGGTTTAAGGTTTTGAAGTGTAGCATAATTATAAATTAAAGGAAGTTTGAGTTTTCGGGTTTTTTCACCGCAGAGACGCGGAGACGCGGTGCAAATTCCTCTGTGTCTCTGCGTCTCTGCGGTAAAAATATTACCAGTAAGACTTTAAGAACTTAATTTTTCCGCTACACATTAACCTTTTGAACCACTTGAACATTTGGAACTTCTTGAACCCTTAAACTTTAAACCTTAAACCATTATGATACCACCTCCAACACCTTCGTCGGCCCCATATTCGCATTCCTCATCGAAATGCTTCTCACTGCCGCACCAGCGAATTCTATAAAGGCATTTTTTGTTATTGAATCGTTGCCTACCATGGCAGGCGTTCCACTATCACCCCCTTCACGTATGCTTTGCACTAATGGAATTTGACCCAGGAAAGGCAATTCATATTCTTCAGCTAATTTTCTTCCAGTGAAATAACTCATGTTCTCCACCAGGCCAATGATGGGTACTTTTATCTGTGCTTGTCCAAACATCGCAATCGCTTTCTTGGCATCGGCTAGTGCAACATCCTGAGGAGTTGTAACCACTACTACACCAGTAACAGGAACTGTTTGAACCAGTGTAAGATGAATATCACCTGTACCTGGAGGCATATCGATTACGAGATAATCGAGTTCATCCCAAAATACTTCAGTTACAAACTGACGAATGGCACTGCTCGCCATTGGGCCTCTCCACACAATCGCACTCTTTTCATCCACCAATGAACCGATACTCATCAGCTTGATGCCATATTTTTCAATAGGAACAATCAATCCTTTTTCTGTCCCCATATCCATCATCAAGGGTCGTTGGCCGCGGATGCCGAACATGATCGGCACACTGGGACCATATATATCCGCATCCATCAATCCCACTTTTGCACCACCTTGCGCCAACGCCAAGGCCAGATTTGCGGAAACTGTACTTTTTCCTACCCCACCCTTACCACTTACAACAGCGATGATATTTTTTACATTAGGAAGGATGGACTGTCCATCTTTACGGTTACTGCTGGTATTGGATGTGAAATTCACTTTCACCTCAGCCTGTTTTTCTACCAATAATTTCACTGCATTTATGCAAGCGTTCTTGATCATATCCTTCATAGGACATGCGGGAGTGGTCAATACAACGGTAAATGAAACGGAAGACCCATCAATCTCGATATCCTTCACCATGTTTAGGGTAACCAGGTCTTTTCCCAGATCGGGTTCCTGCACATTACTTAAAGCCCCAAGTATTTGTTCTGTAGTCATGTATGCAACGATTTTGTTAAAAGAAACACTAAACAGCAAAAATAACCATTGGGTGGGGTATTTTGTTATAACAATTTTCAACCGAGTCTGTATATTTGAAGCCGATGAAAAGATCCCTACTATTATCCCTTTTACTGGTAATTCTGCTGCCCGGCATGGGTTGGGCTCAGTTTGAGAAATTGAAGGATTCCGTAATTCAGATTTACGGAGTGGTTATGACTGCCGATAGCCTTATGGGTATCCCTTCTGTAACAGTAAAAGTGCAGGGCCGAAACCAGGGAACTTATACAAATGAACAAGGGGTGTTTTCCATAGTTGTGCTGAAAGGCGACCACCTCGAATTCAGTTCTATCGGTTTTAAGCCCAAACTCATCGAAATTCCAAGAACTTTAGAAGGAAATCAACAGAGCATCATCCAGCTAATGGTGCGGGATACCATGTATTTACCCGCCACCATCATTCGCCCACGTCCAACCCGTGAGCAATTTGAACGCGATTTCGTAAAAGTGGATGTTCCCGACGACGACTACGAAACCGCCCGTAAAAATACAGAAGAAGGCAAAAGGCGAATACTCGCCCGTGGCATGCCTTCCGACGGACGTGAAGCTGGCAATATAATGCTTCGAAATAATGCCAATAAATACTATTACTACGGCCAGGCACCTCCCCAAAACATCTTCAATCCATTTGCCTGGAATGAGTTTATAAAGTCGTGGAAGCGGGGGGATTTTAAAAGTAAGTGAGGCTAGATGCTGGATGCTTGATGCTTTTTGCCTAAGCCTTAGGCAAAAAGCATCAAGCATCCAGCATTTAGCATTCAGCCCAAAATTCCCTACTTTGCACCAATGCTCGGCGTCACTATTCTCGGCAACAACTCAGCTTTACCGGCATTCGACCGGCACCCTACATCACAGATTGTGACGTTGGATGATCAGCTATTTATGGTGGATTGCGGGGAAGGCACCCAATTACAACTTTCAAGGTATCGGATTCGTTGGGGAAGAATCAACCATATCTTCATTTCCCATTTGCATGGTGACCATTATTTCGGATTACCCGGTTTTTTGAACAGCATCAGTCTTTTGAACAGGGAAAATGACCTGCATCTTTATGGTCCAGCTGAAATAATGCCTATCCTGGATCTACAATTTGCCGCCGCTAATTCAAAACTTGCTTATAACCTGCACTTTCATCCTTTAAAGGAAGAAGGTATAATATTGAAAACAGATCGTGTGCAGGTAAGCTGCTTCGCAACCAAACACCGCATCCCTTGTTTTGGATTTAAGTTTGAACAAGTGAAACCGCCTCGCCGCCTGAACCCTGAAAAAGCAATCAGCTACGAAATACCTGCTAATTTCTATGAGAGATTGAAATGGGGCGAAGACTATACCAATAAGAAAGGGGACATCATCAAGAATGAATTAGTAACAGATAAAGGGATTGCTACAAAATCGTATGCATTCTGTGCAGATACCGTTTACGATGAAGAATTAATTGAAAAAGTACGCGGCGTAGATCTTCTCTATCACGAAACCACCTACTTGAAAGATCTGGAAGAAAGAGCCGCTGCTAGATTTCATACCACTACTACACAGGCTGCAACGATTGCCTTGAAAGCAGGGGTAAAAAAATTACTTATCGGACATTTCAGTAGCAAATACGACAAGCTCGATATATTTGAAGA
>JBGAQE010000106.1:0-14541 GCA_044220885.1 Chitinophagaceae bacterium | reverse complement strand
ATTAGAATGCACATGAAGCTTAGCGTAGATATTTCTTACGTGGGTTTTGATAGTATCCATAGCAACAAATAATTCAGCCGCAATGAGTTTATAGCTTTTACCATCTACCAAATGCTGTAATACTTTTTTTTCCTGATTGGTGAGGTTATAAGATTCGTTGATTTCTTTTGGCTGAAGATTCACTTTGAAAAGTTCCAAAACACGACGGGCAATACCGGGTGTCATGGGTGATCCACCAGCCTGTACATCAAGGATGGATTGCAGATAGCCCTCTGGAGTAGTTGATTTTAATATATATCCAGATGCGCCGGCACAGATGGCATTGAATATATATTCATCTTCAAAGAAAACAGTTTGGATAAGGATATTTATATGTGGGAATTTCTTTTTGATAATTCGGGTGGCTTCAATACCATTCATACCCGGCATCTCGATATCCATTAATACTATATCGCAAGGATATACCTCAAGATCAACAAGCATGTTCTTGCAATCTGGGTAGGCGCCAGAACAGGTAAACCCTTCTGAATTATTCAATAATAACTCAAAGGTCTCACGTAAGTGCTTATTATCTTCAAAAATCGATACCCTTATCAAAACATAATTTTTACAAAGATGAAACTCTATTATTACTATCCAATAGCGAAATGGGGTGAGACTAATCCCTTACCTTAAAAAATCAGGCTCTAATAGGTGTCTTTAGAGTTACTGTAGTACCCTCTCCTTTACCTGAGTCGATTTTTAAGGTACCGCCAATTTCGATAGCTCTTTGCTTCATGTTGTCCAGACCATTACCGCCACCCTGAACTTCAGATGTTAGTCCTTTACCAAAATCCTTTATTGAAAGAGTCAACTCGTTGCTATTCACTGTACTCACAATAGAAATTTTATCAGCACCAGAATATTTAACTGCATTATTTAAGGCTTCTTTAAATATGAGGTAGATATTTTTTCGTTGTTCAATGGATAAATGAGCCTTTTCCAATTCATTCAATTCTATGTTGGTGGAAATGCTTTTGCTACTACTGATTTCATATGCAAATCGTTCCATCCGTTGTTTCAGACTGCCCGCTTCCGTATCTACCGGCTTTATCATCCAAACAATATCCCCCATCTTATCCATCGTCTCTTTAGCATTAGTACTCATTCTTCTGAGTAAATCCTTATTTACAGTATCATTACCCGGTTGCGCTACCATCTGACTCAGCATATGAATACTGCTCAATGAACTTCCCACTTCATCATGCAAGTCAGCAGCAATTTGATTTCGAAGTTCCAGCTCTTTCATTCTTTGTCTGAGTTTATTACGATTGATCCAAAATCCAATACCCAATAAAGTGAATAGGAATAATCCTGCTGCTGCACCTGTCATCAGTCGCTGGTTGAATATATTTTCCTTTTGGAGTTCCTGATCTTTTTTCAACAACTCTATCTCCTTCTCTTTTTTCGCAGAATTGTATTGTTCTTCCAGGGCTTTCAATTGAAGTAGCACACTGGCACCCGTGACACTATCCTTTATTGCATGGTGCTTATTGGTATACTCTAAAGCTTTTTCAAAATCGTTATTTGATGCATAGAAATCTGCCATTCGCTTGTATATATCTCCTTCCCTGTCATGGTCGCCTACTTTTTGAAAGACCTGCAAACTATTAGATAACATTTTTTCTCTTTGATGCAGACTATCGGCCGATTTGCTCAAAGCCGATAAACTCATATCTGCATTTGCAACCAATAATTTATTGTCTATCTGAATTGCTATTTCCTTACTTCTTTCAAAATATCGCCTTGCCTCATCAGGCTTCTTTTGTTGAACCAGTATCTGGGCAATATCATAATTAGCAGTACATTCTTCTGTAGGTGTTTTTTCCTGCGCAGCCAGTTTTATAATAGCTTCATACTTTTCCAAAGCTCCTGCTAAATTATTCAACCCACGATAGGCCGATGCAATATTCAGCATAGAAGTCAAAACTCCTCGCTTATCTCCCAAAGCTGTTTTTAATTCCAGGGATTTTTGGGCATACTTCAATGCATTACTGTATTGATTTAGTTTATTATAGTATCCGGAGATATTATTATAGCAAAATGCTTCTCCCAGTTTATTTCCAGCCTCTTCAAACAATCCTAATGCTTTTAATGTAACTCTCATCGCGCTATTATAGTCTCCCAATCCCTCATAAACATTTCCTGCATTCAACCATTGTCCGGCAATATTTGCTTTTGAAGCATTCGGATTCTTTTCAATATATTTTATTGCAGCGAGCGTATACGGCAAAGCGCTTTTCACATCTCCATTCTTTTTGTAATAAAGTCCCAATGCAGAATTGAAATTGGTCTGCACCTTAATATCATCTGGTGCTTTTGCAGAAATAGCCTTTAATTTATTTACACAATAGGTAGCGCTATCTCTATTGCCTTCTTCCTGATAGATGGATAACAAAAGGGTGTTTGCTCCACACTGCCGATCAAGGTTACCAGCTTCATCCGCCCATTTGATAGCAGAGTAGAGATATCCCTTAGCTTTATTCGGTGCTTTACGAAAACATTCTGTAGCCAATAAAATATACGATTTCATTTCAGCATCGTCGTGCTTATTCTGTGCCACAATCTGCTGCAGACTATCAACATAGGCCGACTGGCCCTTACTGTACAAAGAGGAGAATAACAATACAAAAGCCGCCAGGGCATAGCGATATCTCATATACCTGGATAAGGTGGTTAGAATTGGTTGGTAGGTGAATTTACAAAAAGTAAGAGTATGTTCAAAATGTTCAATAGGTACTTTAGGTTCCAGAGTTTAAAGCTTAAGGGTTTAAGGTTCTGAAGTGTATTTGTATAATTAATTATTTAGAGACTGCTTTTATTACCTTTTTAACCGCAGAGACGCGGAGACGCAGAGATACACTCTTTTAAGCGCACTACTCTTAATTATACTGTTACACTTCAGAACTTTAAACCCTTAAACTTTAAACTCTGGAACTTATTAAACCCTTTGAACCTCTGGAACATGCCGTCACATCGGCCTCACCCTACCACTTCCCGAAACATTGGAACTGATTATAGGATTGCCTCTGTAATAAACCGAACCACTTCCGCTGATACGGGCATCGAGCCTCTTACTTACATCCACTTTAATGTTTCCAGAACCACTGATATGAGTATCGGAATTTTCAGACCTGATTCCAACCAGATCGAGTCCACCGCTGCCGCTGATATGAAGCTCCTCATTTTTTGCAGAGCCTGATAATGCAGTAATAGTACCAGATCCGCTTACAGATGCGTATAATTTATCTGATACCACAAGGTCCTGGGCGTAGATACTTCCACTACCACTCACATGAAGATCAAGTATTGTTCCTGCCAATTGACCATACACAGAAATATCGCCAGAGCCACTACATTTTACCAAATTCAGTCTTGGACCGCTGATATTGACTTCCACCGGATGATTTGTCTTAATAATGGTTCCGCTCTTCACCCGAATGAATAATTCATCACCTATCTTATAGGTTTCTAAAACATCAAGGATGTTCTGTTGGGCTTTCACTTCCACTTTATAATCTGGGGCTACTGTGAAATTCACTTTACCTGAAATGGATGAAGTAATGCCTGTAAATGTTCCCACACTTCTTTGTTGGGTAATAATGGGACCATCTCCTACTACTTTAACACAAGAGCTGATGAAGATGGTTAATAAAAGGACGATTGCTGATGATAATTGTTTCATATGATTTTTGTTTAAGTTTTACGTAGTACGTTGTAAGTTTTAAGTAATAAGTTTTAAGTTGGAATCCGTATTTGAAAATTCTTCCCGTCTTCCCGGTTAAACAAACAAGTCGGTTGTAGAGAATGAGGGAAACACCATAAAAAATGGGAAAACCCTCTTCAGATGTCATCTCCCGAGATGACATCTCGGGAGATGACATCTGAACAAACCTTCCCGCCTTCCCGGTAAATTGTATCCGTGCGAAGCGACCCTTTGCCCCTTAAATTGTTCTCAGAGATTCGCATTAAAAAATCTCCTCTTTGCGCCTTTGCGTGAAATGTATTCCCCATTCGCATCAAGCTAGAATTCAATCTTATAATTCAACACCGGTATCAACCCCGTCTGATACTGCGTTACTATCTTTTGCTCCTCATCATCATACCACTGATTGAATACGTTCAGCCTGTTTGTGACATTCTGGAAATCGAGCGATAAAGTACTGGTATGATGCAGCCTGTTCCACTTTAAACTGAATCGAAGATCGGTTCTGAAATAAGGCGCATTCTGAAGCGAATACGCTTGCAGATCCTTGAATACAGTATACCCCTTTTGCTTCGAAGCTTCTAAATCAATTGGCGTAGTTCTTAACCCACCGGCATAAATGGTTTTAATATTGATTCCGAATGTGCGTGACTTCCTTTTAGAAACATATTCCTTACCAGCTATGTACGTGATGATATAGTTGCCGTTGAATCGGGTATTGCGTTCTACTTTATCATAGGCGGTATATTTTGATTGGTAGAAAGAATTACTAAGTGTTAGATAAAAATTATCCTGCAGATATCTTTCCAATGAAATCTCTACTCCATAGTTTGCTCCTTTTCCTTGATTCTTCAGAGGCTCAGTTACAAAATCACCCATAAGGTTTAGAGTAGAGAAGGTGCTGCTATCTTTTGTACTTACTGGTACATTAGTTAATTGCTGATAATAGAACTCGGTCTTTAACAATAGTTGTTTAGATAGTCTTATCTGGTGCGACAAAACATAATGTCTTGCCTTAGTAAACCCAAGATTTTTATTCGCTAATGAAGTATCACCGTTTCCATCCGGCACTTTGGCAAAGTATACGCCTAGTGTTTGAATCTGTGAATGAGAGCCATATCCCACTGAAATATTCTGTTTTGCATTTATTGTATATCGGGCAGAGAACCTGGGTTCAACAGCATATGACTTATTGAGCGATAATCGTAAATAATGTAAGCCCGCATTAATAATAATCCTGTTGGAAGGTTTGTACTGCCATTGCATATAAGCTTGCTGAGTTGCAGTATTGCCCTTATTGTTTATCCATTCAATTAATGGATCACCTTTATGCTCCCTGAAACTAGTCTTGTAATTATAGCTGATCCAGTTCAGGATAATTCCCGCCCTGAAGTTGAGTTGATTACTCAACTTATATTGAAGCATGGTATTGGCAGTGAACTTGCTATTATCCAACTGATCTTTATAGTTATCAGTGATTGAATAATTAGTTTCAACATACTGCTCCAGATATTTGGTTCGGGTGAACGATTGACCAATAGCAGTTTTCAAAGTGGCTTTATTCCCTAATGATATACTATGGGTCATGCCATTCATTCTTGTGTTCGACAAAAAATCAAATGGATGCCGATCACTTGATTCCTCCCATTTGGTAGAATCCATTTTGGCTTTAAATATCTGGCCACTCCAGCCGGTAAATCCGAACAGACTGAAATTTCCTAATTTGGAAGTCGGCAGATAGATATTATAAGAAAGATCCGAGAAATTTGTACCGGCATTATCGGGTAACACACCTGCCTTATTCAATAATTCAAGGGTTGAATACCTGTAATTAATAAGATAAGAGCCTTTATACTTTTTTGAGAAAGGACCTTCTACTGCCGCATTAAGCCCCAGCACTCCCGCCTGAAAAGAATATTCTCTTTTTTCATTGTTTCCTTTTCGAAGATGCAAATCAAACACACCACTTAATGCATTTCCATATTCCGCAGCAAATGCAGCTGTTACAAAATCTGAATTGGATAAAAGCTGTGAACTAAGAATGGAAATGCCGCCACCTGAACTACCAGGAGTACTGAAGTGATTTGGGTTGGGAATATCAAGACCTTCCATTCTCCATAAAAGTCCCGCAGGAGAATTACCCCGAATAATGATAGCGTTGTTTCCATCATCTGCTGCCAAAACACCGGGGAAAGCAGTAGCCATACGAAGTGGATCATTTACTGCGGCTGCATAACGTTGTGTTTCATCAACCGAGAAAGCTCTGGCACTTACAGTACTCATTTCATTCAAGGGTTTATTTTTCCTGCTGTTTGCACGAACAACAAACTCCTGCTCAACTTTTACCCATGCTTCCATCGGTATCGTAAGTACAGTGGCTTTACCGGCATTTACAATTATGTTGTCTACAGTAGCTTCTTTAAAACCAGTATAACTGATTACTAATTTATACACGCCAACCGGTATCTGTTGAAAACGAAATACACCATTTGTATCTGAAATGGTTTGCTTTCCTAAAACAGGTATGCTAACCGTTGCACCTGGTAAAGGTTTTTGTAATACCTGATCAACTACTGTTCCCCGCAACTGCTGACTATACTGTGCATCTGCATAGAAGAAAAATGTTAAAAGAAAATTAATCAAAACAAGTTTGGGCAAAAAACGGAACATGGACAAGGTTTTATAATGAACAATTAAATGACATCAATAAAAGGACCAGCGTTACATGCCATGCCTTATTTTTTTGATGAACACAGTAAAATGATGGATGAATAGTAATAAGAGGTATTGGCCAATGAAATAAATCTCTTCCAATAAAAATGGTAGTTGAAACAATGACCTGTTCTTTGTCATCGAAACAGACCGCTTATCATTGACAGGATAATACATGATGGCTCTTTCGAATAAAACAATCGAAGAACCATTTACCCCTATGCGTAAATAAATTTTATCAGAAAATATTTATACCGGCGCTCCAGCCAAACCATCCTGTTACGCGGTTGCTGAAACTAAATCCCTTATTGCCTGTAGGAGCAATCGGAAAGCGATATCCAGGAACAGCTACCGTTTGGTCTGAAACTAATATCGCTACAGAAGGACCTGCATAGAAAGAAAAATATTTACTTGCTTTAACATTTATGTTAAAATGAAGTTTGCTCATGAGATTGAGATAATCCCATGACCCTAGATATATACTTTGTGTTGTAAGTTCGGGATTGAAAAACAGTGTTTTCTTCTTATTCAATGGTTGCAGGCTTCCCATTCCATATCCGAATGTGTATGCTTTTTCTTCCGCCTTTGTTGATGTTCCGGCAATCAGTATACTATACAATTTTGTATTCCCTGTTTTAAAAGCAATATTTACTGGAAGAAATTCATTTGCAGATAAACTTAGCGAATGGTATCCTTTGAAAATGATATTTATAAGTCCAATACAATAGCCATCAGAACTGTCTGCAATATTGATCAGTCCTATCTGTATTCCCTTCATACGATGAGAATAATTGAGAACACCCGCTATCTGTGCACCTTCTGTTTCTTTCAAGGCAATATTCGCCACACCAGCTAATTGCACCCCTTTTACTCTTTTCTGAACAAAGTTGGTTACACCGGCAGCCTGTAATCCATGTACACTATCTGTTACATGATTGTGAACACCGGCTAATTGCACTCCATCCATATTTCCTTTAACAACATTACTTACACCGGCTGCTTGCAGGCCTCTTACAGAATCCAGCACTGTATTATGCACACCAGCAAACTGCACCCCTTTTACTTTGCCTCCAACAGTATTGAAGAGGCCGGCTGCTTGAAAGAAACTAACATCCTTCTTATCAATATTAAACAAGCCCCCTAATTCTACTCCATTTGTTCCTGCTGTATATCCACCTAATATATTTAAAGAAACATTATTGACTACCTGTCCGCTTAATGCACCATGTGTACTCAACCCAGGAGTGAATGAAATTTGAAAAGGGCGACTGGTGATGTACTTACCCAGATTTAAGCTTTGCCTTCTAAGATTAGTAGAAAGCAAAAACTTACTCAGTCCTTTTTTCTCCACTTTAGCCGTATCCACAAAAAAGGGTTGTTGAGGTACCACTTCATTAACCAACTGTATTGAATCCGGAGTTATATAGTCGTTAGGAGATACTGTTACCGTAGCCTGTGGTAGTTCAATGGGCAGCAGGGTAATGGTAAGTTCCATATTGTTCTTTGGAATGATCTTCACTACGGTATCTTCATAAAGTGTTTTACTGATAGTGAGATCCCTTATTGCCGACTTACTACTTCGTAATCTGATCTTGAAATACCCATCTGTATTTGTAAGCACGGCAGCAAGGGTGGTCTTTTCGTAAATACTCGCATCAATAATTGGCAACCCTGTTTGCTCGTCATATACATGTCCACTGATGGCATAATATTTATCTTCAGTAGCTGCCTTATTAACTACCACTGTCATTCGAATGGGTGCCTTTCGGATTATAATATAATTCCCGCTTTCCTTGAATTCGTAGGACTTATCAAATAGCATCTGAAGGACATCCTTAACAGTACGATTGTTAATCGTGAAACTAACAAGGCTATCCTTCTTTATAATTCCTGAATTATAAGAGAAATAGAAATCACCTTTATTACTGATTATTTCCAGAACCTGATCAAGGCGTTGCCGGCTTACTTGTAAGCTGATGGGGCGCGACATAATCGATTGTGCCTGGACTTCAATCATCATGCCAGTCAAAAAGACAAAAAGAAGTACAATACGAGAGTTCATTATTATTGCAAAAGGATTCGGTTATCTTTCTTAGTAACAGTTATCAGGAATGTTTCATGAATCACGGAAAGGATTTCATCGAGTGACGCATCGTTGAAGGTGGTATTGATCTTAAGGTCTCTCAATTCGCTTCGGGTAATTACAATTTCACTATCGTAGGCTTCATTAAGTACTTGCACCAGCTTCCACAATGGAGTGTCTTCACATACAAATTGTTTGCTCCTGTAATAATTATATAGTTTATCAGACGACTTTGTCTTATTTATTATTTTGCCGCTATCAATAATTTCCATCATTTCTCCTGCGGTGAGTGTAATAGTGTTTCCTGCTTTTGTTACTTTAACAATTCCCGTTTCAACAATTACAGAAGTGCTTTCCTTATTCTCTCTGATATTAAAGGAAGTGCCTACTACTTCTACCTGTATATCCTTTACATCAATAACAAAAGGCTTTGTCTTATCTGGACTAACATTAAAAAACGCTTCTCCCTTTAATTGTATTTTTCTTGTATTGCCTTTGAATTTTTTGGGATAAGAAATGGAAGATTTTTTATTCAGTGTAACAACAGAGCCATCTGGTAATGTATCAATCAATGTTTTTTCGAGAGTACTCACAGCCATTTGAGGTGTATTGCCATATTGATCGTTTAGATATAGTCCCAACATAGCTGCTCCAATAACAAATATAACAGTAGCGGCAATCCGTAGAAAAAGACTATTTCTTGATTTTACTTTATGAACCTGTGTACGGGCCTGGAATCGGTTCCATGCAGCATTCGTATCTATTGATGAAGAAGCTGCTATCAATTTACTTTTCTCCCAAACCTGTTTCAACTGATCATAATAATTACCGTTCTCAGGATTAGCAGCTAACCACTCATCTACAAGGCGGATCTCCTCTGCATTGGCTTCACCAAGCAGATAGGTCACCAGCAAGTCGTCATTAATATGGTAGTTATTGTTTTCCAGGTGATTTGTTTTATAGGTGGAATAATAGGATTAAAAAAGTAAGGAAATCAACCAATCGAGTTCGAAGCATTTTCAATGCTTTCCCCATATGGTTCTCAACGGTCTTAACAGATATATCAAGTCTTTCAGCTATTTCAGCATATTTCAGTTCTTCGAACCTACTCATTTGAAAAACAGTTCGGCATTGTTCTGGTAATTCATTTAAGGCTTCCTGAATCTTTTTCTCCAGCTCACTGGTGAGCAGTTTTTTGGAGGCGGATGATTCATGATTGTCTTTCATACTATGAGCTACATATAATTGATGAACTGCTTTTACTTTCTGGTGCTTGATATAATTGAGACTTTCGTTATGAACTGCCCTGTATAGATATGCTGCAATTGATCCGCTGATTGTTAATTTACCTGCTCTCTCCCATAATTTAAAAAACACCTGTTGAACCATTTCTTCTGCCATGGCATCATCCTGAACAAGGGTAATAGCATAAGCGTGCAGATCCTTAAAATGAGTTTTAAAAACCTGTTCAAATGCTGATGGGTCTTGTTTAGTCAGCAGATGCGCAATGTTATGGAGCGGCCCTTCCTGGGTCACTTTGCGATATTCATGGTCATAAATTGGGGCGGCGCTCAAAAATAGTTTTTTATATAACAACTGAGGGGGCGGGAACCCCTAGTCAAAAACTCAAAAGGTTCCATAGGTTCAATAGGTTCCAGAAGTTACCCCCCGACCCCCTAAAGGGGGAGCCTAAGTCGATCAGGAATACTAAATAATATTTGAATTGATTATTAAGAGAACTGCTTTTGTTTAATCTTCATGAACGACCTAAGTTCCTCCTTTAGGGGGTCAGGGGGTTTCAACCTCTGGAACTTCCTGAACTATTGGAACCTATTGAACCTTCCATTGTCCCAAATCAAAAAATCCCCCTCCCCCTCTAACCTCCCCAAAATCAACCTACCTTAATGGTACAACTCTAAACTGTTTAACCATTATGAGAAAAATCCTAAAATGGACAGGGATACTCTTGCTTATCCTTGTCTCAGGGCTGGCTATTATAACCGCCCTTCGACAGAACATCAAATTCGATGCACCATTTCCAGACATTCATGCTTCAAAAGACAGTACCATTATTGCACGGGGTAAATACCTTGTATATGGAGCGGCGCATTGTGCCGATTGCCATGCTGCAGTAGGTACCGAAGCCAGAGTGGATGCAGGTGAAGAAATGCCACTATCAGGTGGAAGAGTATTCGCTATCCCTCCGGGAAATATCCGAGCCCGCAACTTAACACCGGACGAAACAGGAATCGGAAACTTGAAAGATGAAGAGATTGCCCGATCCCTTCGCTATGGTGTTGGATATGATGGAAGAGCCATCTTCGACTTCATGCCCTTCCATAATACCAGTGATGCCGATCTGGTTGCTATCATCTCCTATCTGCGTAGTACTGCTCCAGTAAAAAACGCTGTGCCCGAGAACGACTACAGCCTATTGGGAAAAGTATTGAGAGCTTTTCTCATAAAACCAACTGGCCCTTCTATGGAAGTGCCAAAGGATGTGATTCCGGATTCAACTGTAGAATACGGCAAATACCTGGCAGTCAGCGTAGCCAATTGTCGTGGATGCCATACTGATAGAGATCTTAAGACGGGTGCATTTGTTGGGAAGGATTATGCTGGCGGCTTCACAATGGAATCTCCTATCAACCCGAAAATCATTTTTCATACTCCGAATATTTCCCCGGATGAAAAAACCGGACATATCTACAACTGGACAGAAGACATGTTTGTAAAACGTTTCCGTGAAGGAAAAAAGATAAAGGAATCTCCAATGCCATGGGGACCATTCAGTCGACTCGATGAAAAAGAGATTCGGGCTATCTATCGCTTCTTGAGAACTGTGACGCCGGTGGAGAGGGAGAGTGGAAAGATAGTAGAGGAGGTTCAATAGGTTCGAGAAGTTCAATAGGTTCCAGAGGGTCGAAGCGTAGTACCCAAAGTAACTGTTTTAAAGGTTCAAGGGTTTAAAGTTTAAGGGTTTAAGGTTTCGAAGTGTAGCAGTGTAATTAATAATAAAGCGCTTATAACGGTTTATCTCTGCGTCTCCGCGCCTCAGCGGTTATTAAACTAAAAATAGCAAGCGCTAAATAATTAATTATGCTCTTACACTTTAGAACCTTAAACCATTAAACTTTAAACCTTTAAACCCTGAGGCTAAAACTTCGTAACTTCCCTCCATGCGAACTTCCTTACTCATCATAGTACTATTTTTCTCGATACCTCTCTTCGCCCAGAACCCTACAATACATACCGATAAGATCAACATTGCCCGCGATAGCTTTGGCGTACCTCATATTTTTGCACCCACTGATCCGGAAGTGGCCTATGGTTTAGCATGGGCGCATGCAGAAGACGATTTTGCTACGATACAAACATTGGTGCTGACTGGTAAAGGAAGACTCGGTACTTATATGGGCAAGCAGGGTGCCACAATAGATTATGTATTTGGACTATTGAATACAAAAGCAACCGTAGACGCCCAGATAAGCAATATGGATCCGAAGTTCCTGCAACTGATTCGTGGATATCTGATGGGATTGGATGCTTATGCTAAAGCCCATCCAAAAGAAATCCTCAACAAACATGTATTTCCTATCACTATCGAAGAATACCTCGCAGCCGCTAGTTTTTCAGTCGCGATTTTCTGTGGTGTAGATCGTACACTGCCACAAATATTAAATAATAGCATACCACATATAAAAGGACTTACGGGAGAAGGAAGTAATGCATTCGCTATCCATTCATCCAAGTCAGCAAGCGGAGAAAATATGCTGGTAATAAATGCGCATCAGCCTATTGAAGGCGCTACCGCATTTTATGAAGCCCATCTTGAAAGTGAAGAAGGTTGGAATATATTGGGTGGCTGTTTCCCCGGAGCCCCAATGATATTTCATGGTGTTACACCCAATCTTGCTTGGGCACATACAGTAAACTATCAGGATAAACTGGACGTATATCAATTAGAAACCGACAAAGCACACCCGGGTCAATATAAAGTAGATAACGAATGGCTTACCCTTGAAAAAAGAAAACTGAATTTGAAAGTGAAAGGGGTTCCAATCACTATCCATAAGACAGTTTATAATTCCATCTATGGTCCAACAGTGCAATCACCCGATGGAACATTCTTCTCCCTTCGTTTACCAGCCTTAATGGATGCTGGAGCCCTTCAACAATGGTATGCCATGAACAGGGCCACCAATTATAGTGAGTTTTATGCGGCATTGAAGCAGAATCATCTCCCGATGTTCAATATCATGTATGCCGATAAGAACGATACTATATTTTATATCTCCAACAGTAAGATGCCAGTACGTAACCAGGATACAGCCTATCATTGGAACAGTACTGTGCCGGGAAATGTTAGAGCCACACTATGGACAACATTTAAACCCCTTAAGGCGCTTCCTCAATATGTAAATCCGAAAAGCGGTTATCTTTTCAATACCAATCATTCGCCTTTTTTAGCAACAGATTCTGCCGAAAACCTGTCTCCCTATCGTTATGCAAGAAGTGACGGATATGAATGGTATCATAACAACCGAAGCCAACGCGCAAAAGACCTGATTGATAAATTAGATAAGATCAGTTATGAAGATATAAAGCGAATAAAGTTCGACAGACAATTACCAAGTCCGATTCTTTATCCTTATGGATATAAAGGCGATGCATTATTTCAGGTAGATGAAAATCAGCATCCGCAATTAGCGCCACTAATAAAAACATTAAAATCGTGGGACCATGTTGCTTCAGCCGAAAGTAAAGGAGCATTGATATACAATCTGGCTTATTATATGGTGCCTAAGTTAATGAATGGTCGCGCTTATGATGCCCTTACCAAGGAAGAGGCAGTAACCATCTACCAGCAGATCTATGACTATCTCATGAAAAATTTCCATACAATCGACCTAACGTTGGGGGATATGCAAAAGCTGGTTCGTGGTAATCAGTCATGGCCACAGGCGGGTATGCCCGATGTATTAGCCGCTGTCAATAGTGTTCCCTGGAAAGATGGTTTACGCAGAATGGAAGGTGGGGATGCTTATATCAGTTTTGTTCGTTTCCCAAAAGATGGAAGTCTGCCATTAATTGAATCTGTAAATACATTTGGTGCCAGCTCCAATCCTTCCTCTCCCCATTTCGCCGACCAGCGACCTTTATATCAGGCGCAGCAGTTGAAGAAGATGACCTTAGATAAGGGAGAAGTGCTGAGGAAGGCGGAGAGGGTGTATCATCCGGAGTAATTCATTTGACTTTTTCACCGCAGAGACGCGGAGACGCAGGGATAACCGGTAAGACGAGAATTTTTAAGTTTAGCAATTATAAATCACGGAATACAACTTTTAATCAGACTCTTACCGTCACCCCTGCGAAAGCAGGGGTCGCTCAAATGCAACTCTATAATTCATCATACAAATCGCGCCATGTAGGATTGATTGAAGTTATCAACTCAAATTTCCACTCTCGCTTCCATTTTTTCATTCTTTTCTCCTGAATAATAGCCTCTTCAATTCTTGGAAAGCTTTGATAATAAACAAGTTTATGGCAATTGTAAGTATCAGTAAACGATTCCTTGTAGAAACGATCCCGATGTTCACCAACCCTAGCAAGTAAGTTGGATGTAACACCAATATATAATACTGAATTATTGACATTGGTGATTATATAAACAGATCCTCCGTATTGCATCTTGCAATACTAAAAAAGTACATCTGAAATTTTTCTTGGTTTCTTAATTAAAGTAGTTTTCTACAATGTGATTTTTGCGACCCCTGCTTTCGCAGGGGTGACGGTAAGAGTTAGAGTAAACGATACAGCCTTTTATACTAACATTTAACAATCACAAAATTTCAGTATAACACACATATCATTACTTTTGCAAAACCATGCAACAAAGCAGAATCTTACATATTCTATTTTCCATACTATCTCTCCTAACCATATCAATAACCCAATCCCAAAACCTCCTCCCCAACCCTTCCTTCGAAGACCAAAACAT
>JBGAQE010000283.1:0-3108 GCA_044220885.1 Chitinophagaceae bacterium | reverse complement strand
CAGGTAGTATGAAATCACGGGCATCTAACCCTCTTTTTAGCGGTTTTTGATAAAGCCATGTAATTAACCGGTCAATACACTCATTATAATATTCAAGGGTCAGCTGCTTGTTCAAAATAGCATAGCCCCGATCCATCTTTTCAAAAAGATTCGATAAGTAATCCATCCTTTTCATGGTCACAAGAAAACCATCGAAACCGTCTTCTTCCATTTCGGCACTATGACATACTATTTTTAACCATTGAAGGGGTAATACATTGAATTCAATACCAAGTTGAGTGAGAGGTTGTTCCTTGCTAAACCATTTTGTTGCAATAACGTTGTTCCCATTCTCGTCATAAATCTTTGTAATGATTTCAGGCAGGTGGGTAGCGAAAGAAACAGGGCCAGTGATATCTGTAGCTGCTGAATTTATAAATAGGATTTCCTGAGTTTCAGACAAGCATATGATAGCTTCCCCAAGATTATTGAGGAGACGAAAGGGCAAAGTTGGTGTTAGTATATTTTGCCGCATTAGAGCCTTTCCAATTCGGGACGTATTGGAAGTACGTTTTCAAAATAGCTGCAATACTCTAACTGTAATATGGTTTCTGTAACTATTAGATTGAACTGAACTATTCCCCCTTTTTACTACTTAACCGGTTTCTCCAAGTGATGGAGTTTTGGCATTCACAAGATGGACAAATGATTATCTGGAAGCATCAAATTGCTAAAAAATACAATGTAATTTAATTCGGATTTTCTGAATAATTGAAACTTCTTATCAGAAATATAATTGATTCTTATCAGTCCCATAGGCTTCAATTTTGTAGCTGAAATTCCACAAATGGGACAAGACGTTTTTATAATTTGAAGAATATCTTCTTCTTATAAAGAAAAAAGCAGAGTCCCCACTCCAAGCCGAAAATACATAGGGAGGCAAGAATATTACTAAGTAATACAGGGGTATTAACCCATGATAATACACCGTTTGCAATAAAGCTGAAGGTATTCGTTGAACCATCGATGTCCAATAATTTCAATGAAGAGATAGATGAATATTGAGTTCATTCCCACAATGGTAAAAAAGCTAAGATAGTTGCGGTGGTTTTTATGTCTATCCACCAATAGCAAGTGGCCAAAATCCCCATAAGCACCAACCTAAAGATGCCAGCGAAAATGAGCTGGTGGCGATTCTTTTTTATAATGGGGGTGATACCGGCTACGTCCAGTCCGTAGCCTGCTACTAAACAAATGGCTCCCAAACGAATAGTTGCTTTGTTTTGTCATTCCTGCTGGTCAATAAAAGCTTTCCAACAATAGCCCCGGCAATCGTATGAACTGCAGTAGGAATACAATTGATTGCAACCCACCCTCCCTGATTGATCTTGTTCATCAATAGTAAGTCTATGTAATTGCCAAAATTTTCTGGTCGGTGAACGGTTGGTCGAAACCGTTAACATTTGTAAATCTATATAAGGGCCGCAGAGCAGAAGTATGCCAACGCAAAAATAATCTGATAAAGAAGACTTCCAGTTGAATACCAGAAAGGCTACCAGGGTAGTGAATGAAAGCTGTGTAAGTACATCCCCCATAACGTCGATAGTCCTCCCGGACGAACTGCATAATCCAATAAGGACTCCCGGTAGAAATAATCGGTTACCGCTTTAATACTTTTCGAAAGCTCTGTGACCAGGCAACTCCAGATTCTTTTCTGTCTTGTGAGGGAATAGGCCATTGCTGTCCCTGCCATGAATACGAACCCAGGTTGAAGAAGATCCTGTGAATCGTAACCTGTTCCATGGATGATGAAAGAACTGCTGAAAAACACCACTTAATAAATTGCCTTCTGAGGCAGAGTTGAATGTTCATATAAACCGGTGCTTTCCATTACCAGTAGCACCATTATCAATCCCCCGCGAAATCAAGATAAAATATATCGTTGGGAAACAGGAGCAGTAGTTGTAGCAGCCATGACCAGCAATTTCGGATAAGATAGGAAGAATTATGATAGTATGGTTCACCCTGATACCAAAAGCCAGAAGACGTTGGTGCGATTTTTAAATTCATTTATTGAAGCTTCGAGCTTATAATTGAACGTCCAAATACAATATCTTTATAGCAAATAGCATTGCCAAATGAAAAAAGCATTCCTCCCGGTAAGCATTTGCCTGGTGCTTACGTTGATTTCAAAATTGGATACAAAAACCCTCAGACAATATTGCTGAAAAAGACTGTTACCGGACCCAAAGGATCGTATGGTTACGACGCTTCTTTCCTGAAGAAATATCAGAAAGACCTGGTGGAACTTAAAAGCGAAGATGGTCTTTCAAAAATAATTATTGCGCCAGGATATCAGGGAAGGGTAATGACCAGTACGTTCGGAGGGGATAGTGGAATAAGCCTTGGTTGGATCAACCATACATTGATTGCTTCAGGCGAAAAGAAAAAACAGTTTAATCCGGTAGGTGGGGAAGAACGCTTTTGGATGGGGCCAGAAGGGGGACAATATTCCCTTTATTTTAAAGGGGGAGATTCATTTAACATAGATCATTGGCAGGTGCCTGCAATTATTGATACTGTAACGTATGAAGTAAAAGAGAGTACTCCTTCAAAAGCAAGTTTCAGCAAGGCTGCAACTTTTTCAAATTATAGCGGTACTGCATTCGATATTCAGATAGACAGAACTGTTTTCCTGATTGACAGAAGGGCTATCGAACAACGTCTTCGTATGCCATTAGCACCCTCAGTTCAATTAGTTGCTTATGAAACAGTAAATGGGATTACCAATACAGGAACGGAGAACTGGTCGAAAGATAAAGGCTTAATTTCAATCTGGTTATTAAGTATGATGACCCCATCGGAACAAACCAAAGTGATAATTCCATTCAAAGGTGGAAAATCGTCCCGTTCTCTAATCACCGATAATTATTTCGGTAAAATGCCTCCGGAAAGATTAACAGTTACTGATAGTGTACTCTATTTTACTTGTGATGGTAAGCATAGGAGTAAAATTGGACTGTCCCCATTAATTGCAAAAAATGTAGCCGGTAGTTATGATGCAAAAAACCAGGTTTTGAATATTCTTTTTATTTCTGTTGATCCGGAAGGACTTTACGTGAACTCTAA
>JBGAQE010000105.1:0-16385 GCA_044220885.1 Chitinophagaceae bacterium | reverse complement strand
AAACTTACCATACTGGCTCCATTGGTTCGCGGCCGTAAAGGACATTACCGTGAATTGTTTGAAGACATCCGCAAAAAAGGCTATTTGAAAGTTAGAGTGGATGGCGAGATTAAGGACCTGGTACCGAAGATGCAGGTGGATCGTTATAAGATCCACGATATTGAAGTGGTGATTGATCGGTTGAAGGTTACGGATGATTTTAAGGTGAGAATCAGTCAGAGTGTACAACAAGCATTGAAGACAGGTAAGGATTTGTTATTTACGGAAGCTAGCAATGATACAGGTAAGGAAGTGAAAGAACTGGCTTCTTACTCACGGTTACTGATGTGTGAAGATACCGGCATCAGTTACGAAGAACCTAATCCCAATTCATTCTCCTTTAACTCCCCTTATGGT
Organism: Chitinophagaceae bacterium; assembly: GCA_044220885.1. GTDB lineage: Bacteria > Bacteroidota > Bacteroidia > Chitinophagales > Chitinophagaceae > Endoryza. Next base: position 15,989 of record JBGAQE010000105.1, on the reverse strand, counting down.
GCTTGTCCTGTTTGTAAAGGTTTGGGCACTATGTTCCATGTAAATATGGAATCCATCATTCCAGATGGGGAATTGAGTATTAAAGAGGGTGGAATTGCTCCGCTAGGTGAGGAGAGAGAAGCTTTTGTTTATAAGCAAGTACAAGAGATTGCAAAGAAGAATAAGATATCCCTCACCACTCCAGTAAAGGATTTGCCAAAAAAGGCATTGAATATCCTTCTCTACGGAAATGAAGAAGGAGATGAAATAGATATTGATTTTGAAAATGTGAAGTTTGACCCTCAAGGTCCTTTCGAAGGCATCATCAACATGCTGAACCGCTGGTTTAATAATGGCTATAGTGAAGGATTGCGCGATTGGGCAGAAGGATTCATGCAATTAAAGCCCTGCGAAAGTTGCGATGGTACCAGATTGAGAAAGGAAAGTCTATGGTTCAAGGTGGATGACAGGAATATTGCTGAACTCAGTAATATGAACCTGGATAATCTGGCTGCCTGGATGGATGGATTGGAATTGCGTATCAATAAGAAGCAGCAAGCCATTGCAAAAGATGTGTTGAAAGAAATAAGAGACAGGCTGCAATTCTTATTGGATGTAGGTCTTACTTATTTAACAGTAAACCGTTCTTCCAAAACATTGAGTGGTGGTGAAAGTCAGCGTATACGTTTAGCAACACAAATCGGATCCCAATTACAAGGGATCACTTATATATTGGATGAACCGAGTATTGGTTTGCATCAAAGGGATAACCAGCGATTGATAGGAGCGTTGAAGCATCTTCGTGATATCGGGAACAGTGTAATTGTGGTGAGCATGATAAGGATTATTATGATGGCTGCGGATCATTTGGTCGATATTGGACCAAAAGCCGGCTTTCATGGAGGAAAAATTGTAGCACAAGGTCCACCAAAGGAATTACTGAAACTGGATACGCTTACATCGGGATATCTTAACGGACATCGATCCATAGCTGTTCCAAAAGAAAGAAAGAAAGGGGAATGGCAAATGGCTGGAATTGAAAGGAGCTAAAGGGAATAATCTGCGGAATGTAGATGTGAAATTGCCATTGGGGAAATTGATTGTTGTTACTGGAGTAAGCGGTAGCGGTAAATCAACTCTTATCAACGAAACATTATATCCTATTCTTTCGAAGCATGCTTATGGTTCAAGGGTTACTCCGCTTGAATTTAAGACTATCAAAGGATTGGAGCATATCGATAAGGTAATAGAGATCGATCAGAGTCCAATAGGACGCACTCCAAGAAGTAATCCTGCCACGTACTGTGGTTTCTTTACTGATATCAGGACTTTATTCGCTGCGATACCAGAAGCCAAGATACGAGGCTATAATGCAGGCCGTTTTTCTTTCAATGTAAAAAGCGGGCGTTGTGAAGTGTGCGAAGGTGGTGGTATGCGTGTGATTGAAATGAATTTCTTGCCCGATGTATATGTTCATTGTGAGAAATGTCAGGGAAAGCGCTATAACAGGGAAACATTAGAGATCCGTTACAAGGGTAAATCGATCAGCGATGTGTTAGATATGACAGTGGAAGAGGCCGTAGAATTCTTCCAGAACGTACCTTATATCTATCGCAAGATAAAAGTGCTGGATGAAGTGGGGTTAGGTTATATCACACTCGGACAAAGTGCTGTGACTTTAAGTGGGGGAGAAGCGCAGCGGGTGAAACTAGCGACTGAGTTATCGAAAAAAGATACAGGTAAAACTTTCTATATATTGGATGAGCCTACCACCGGTTTGCATTTTGAAGATATTCAGCATTTGCTGGATGTATTGAATAAGCTTACGGACCGTGGTAATTCTGTATTAGTGATAGAACACAATATGGATGTTATAAAAGTGGCTGATCATATCATTGACCTTGGTCCTGAAGGAGGTGATGGTGGCGGTAAGATTCTGTTTGAAGGCACTCCCGAAGAGTTACTCAAGTGCAAGGGAAGTTATACCGCACAATACTTAAAACACGAACTGTAAATGGAAAGAGTTTTAGTTGACATGGATGAAGTGATGGCCGATCCTATGGGCCGCATGATTGCATGGTATGAAAGTAACTACGGAAAGAAAGTAGTGTATGATAAGATGGAAAATGGTTCCTGGGTAAAAGGATTTCCTGAAGAACATCAGGTAATGGTGCGTCAGCGTTTGCATGAACCAGGATTCTTCCGTGATCTTCCTGTGATGAAGGATTGTCAGGAAGTGATTGAAGCCATCAATAAGAAATACGAATTGTTCATTGTGTCTGCAGCAACAGAATTCCCCAATTCACTGAAAGATAAATTAGAATGGCTGGGAGATTATTTCCCCTTCCTCAGCTGGCGCCAGGTAGTTCTCTGTGGCGATAAAAGATTAGTGACCGGTGATTACATGATCGATGATCATCCCCGTAACCTTGTTCATTTCAAAGGCAAACAATACCTATATTCCGCACCGCATAATATTNATGGTTCCTGGGTAAAAGGATTTCCTGAAGAACATCAGGTAATGTGAAGTTGCTGCCAAAGGATTGTCAGGAAGTGATAGAAGCCATCAATAAGAAATACGAATTGTTCATTGTATCTGCAGCAACAGAATTCCCCAATTCACTAAAAGAGAAATTAGAATGGCTGGGCGACTATTTCCCCTTCCTCAGCTGGCGCCAGGTAGTTCTCTGTGGCGATAAAAGATTAGTGACCGGTGATTACATGATCGATGATCATCCCCGTAACCTTGTTCATTTCAAAGGCAAACAATACCTCTATTCCGCACCGCATAATATGGGGGTTACAGAATTTCAAAGGGTTAATAATTGGAGGGAGGTGGCGGAGATTTTTTTGTGATTAAAGATTAGCCTAAGGCTTAAGGCCTAAAGCCTAAAGCTTAGCTCGGAGAATAGAAACGAGTTCAGTATACAAAACAAAGCCTTGGGCACTAGGCCCTATGCTGTATGCTTAAAGTGTAAAGAATAAATCTTTATTCGAAGAATAGACACGAGTTCAGCTTACTGAACAAAGCCTTAAGCCTTAGGCCTTAGGCCTTAAGCTTGTAGCTTCCAATAAGCGGGCGCAGGGAATCTTTAATAAAATCTTTTTGAATGGGTATTAAATAATAGGGAACGGATCAGGTCTTGACTCAACCGGATATTAGATCTTACTAATTTCCCTGCTGCTTATTGGTTTTCTCTTTTGTTAAAACAAAGAACTTAAAAGGAATTACTTCACTATCACTTGTCCATTCTCAATGCGTTCATCGTCACTGAAAACTTCGAAGAGATAGTTTCCTTTATCAATATTGTTTAGGACTGTGGTCTGCTTGTTACGGATATTAACTTGCTTCACGAGTTTGCCATCTATATCAAAAAGAAATAGTTGGAAAACCTTGCCATCTTGTCCGGATGCACTAAAGAAAAGCACCTGGTGATTGGCGTTGGGATACAATTTGATCTTGATTTTTTTGCTGGTCTGAGATTTCTGAATAAGGATGGTATCCTTATGGTTTGGAGAGGCAATGCCTGAATTAACAGTTGCAGTCCTGAAAGAGGAAGCCAGAATGGAGCCGGCTATGAGAAGCACGGGCAAACCAATGGCAGCACATTTTCGTGTGAGTACAGATGTTTTCATAACGTGGCCTTTCGTGAACGGATCAAGATAGTTTTCAAAGGGTACGGATTATAATATCTTTAAAGCTTTCGCTTTTGATGCATTAGAAACGAACTGGACAACGGGTACTGTTCCTGTAAGGATTACCGTTACCTAAACGGATTCCCAGTTTGAAGCCTACAGAATAGTAAGCATCATTGTTTGTTGGAGTTCCGCGTTTATCGCCAGGTCCAAATGATGTAACACCTAATCCACTTGGGTCAGTCTTATTTGCCATACGTTCTGCCAGTTGTGCTTGCGCCAATGGAAGATAGTTATAGAATAAAGCTGGATCGATATAGGTAGTACTTACATCATCTATATAATCTGTGAAAGTTTTTCTGTGAATCGCTTCAAGGCTAAGGCTTACAGTTTCATTTACAAAGTATTTTATACCAATACCTAATGGTATATTCACTTGTGTCAGTTTGTATTCTTTCCTGTCGGGATATTCTGTGAATCCTTGTCCTTCTGTATGAAGTCCTTTCAGGTTTACCCATTGACCATTTGCAGGATCAGATCCTTGTGGATTAAAATGGAATACACCAACGCCTATCAATCCATAAGGACGGATGCGATGGAATACATCACTTGGATCATCTTCCAGGAAAACTGTTGGGTAAATTTCTGCTCCAATGAAAGCTTCTGCTATTTTGGAACGGAAGTTTGAGTTTCTGATTTTGCGGGCTTCTTCCAGTCCACCTTTACCGTTGATGATTGCATCATCACCTTCAAGAGAACCGAAACTTCCATTTAATCGGAATGCGAGCCATTCGCTGGGTTGGTAAGAGAGGTAAGCACCGAACATCAGCTTGGTAAGCGGGATGTTATTATCTTTTAAGAAAGTAGTTCCTCTTCCGTAGTTACCACCAAGGTCTCCTAAAAAGTTAGAAGGTCCAACGGTGATACCTGCTTCAAAAAAAGAAGCTTTCTCTAAATACTGGCTGTAGCTGTAGGTGGAGCCTGTGAGAATCAGTAGTGTAACTACCAAACACTTCCACACAAAAGAGTGTAGCTTTTGTTTCATGTGATATTAGATTTAGTTTTCAGATGGTCTATGATTCCCCTGCCTATTCTCATAAACAGTGGTCGTACTTACATGAAACGAAGGTTTAGTATCTTTTTGTGTGCGTGTGGAAATATATTTTTTGGAAATTGTTGAGTATAAGGGGTTTTTACTATGCCGGTTGTAGTAACATCTCTATGTGATCTATACCATCTTCCAGATAAACGGGACTTATCTGTTGAAAACCTAGGGATTTGTAAAATTGTTCCAAATACAGCTGAGCGCCGATCTGGATGGGGATTTTCCCCCAAAGACTATATAATATAGATATAGATTGCAACATTAATTCACGACCAGCTCCAGAACCTCTTACTGTGCCCGAATTCACGACCCTTCCAATAGATGCATGCACATAACTAATACCTGGTGGCAATAATCTTGTATATGCAACCAAATTTCCATCCAACCAGCCCATTAGATGATAGGCATAAAAGTCTTTATTGTCTGCATCCTGAAAAACACAATTCTGTTCTACTACAAACACTTCATTGCGTAAGCGAAGTATCGCATATAGTTCACGTGGCTGTAATTCTTCAAATGGCTTGCAGGTCCATATAATAGGCATGGAAATGAATTTAATAGTTATACTTATCGCCCCAACGACTCTTTAAGAATTTGCGGAGCTCTTCTTCACGGGCATTCTTACCCGGGTCATAGAATTTTTTACCACTTATAGCATCAGGTAAGTATTCCTGTTTTGAGAAATTATTCTCATAACTGTGTGAATACTGATAGCCTTTACCATAATCCATATTCTTCATCAGCTTTGTTGGAGCATTTCGGAGGTATAATGGCACAGGCAGATCGCCCTGACTCCTTACAGCCGATAAGGCATCATCGATTGCCATATATGATGCATTGCTTTTTGGAGATGATGCAAGATATATAGCGCATTGAGATAAGATGATGCGCGATTCGGGATAACCTATTTTTGTTACAGCATCAAAACAGGTATTTGCCATCACTAATGCTGTTGGATTGGCGTTGCCGATATCTTCGCTGGCGAGTATTAACATGCGACGTGCAATGAAGGCTACATCTTCTCCTCCTTCAATCATCCTTGCCAGCCAATAAACCGCTCCATTGGGATCGCTTCCCCGCATCGATTTTATGAATGCGGATATGATATCGTAATGTTGTTCACCTTTCTTATCATAAAGCGCAATTTTCTGTTGCGCTACTTCCATTACTTTAGTATCAGTAATAGTTATATCACCAGTTACTGAATCACAAACTATTTCAAGAAGGTTGAGGAGCTTTCGTGCGTCACCACCAGATATCAACAATAAAGCTTCTGTTTCCTGTAAATTGATCTTTCTTTTACTTAATTGTTCATCGGTACTTATTGCATGTTGCAGCAGGTGCAATAATTGTTCTTTGCCTAAACCTTTCAGTACATATACCTGGCACCTGCTTAATAAGGCGCTATTCACTTCAAAAGAGGGGTTCTCTGTAGTAGCGCCGATAAGGGTTACAATTCCTTTTTCAACTGCTCCTAACAAGGCATCCTGCTGTCCTTTGTTGAAGCGATGTATTTCATCTATGAAAAGGATGGCGTCTTTTTGAGTCTTAGCGGTCTCAATCACTTCCCTCACTTCCTTAACGCCGCTGCTGATAGCGCTTAGGGTGTAAAATGGCACTTTCAAGGTTTGAGCAATGATATTCGCCAAGGTAGTTTTGCCCGTACCGGGAGGCCCCCAGAGAATCATAGAGGGTACTTTGCCTTTTTCAATGACTGTACGCAAAATGCTTCCCTTTCCGGTCAAATGCTCTTGTCCGGCTAAATCATCAATGCCCGCAGGCCTCATTCTTTCAGCCAGAGGTATCATTAGCTAAATTTTACAGGCAATACTACAATAAGTTTCCCTTTTTGAGAGTTAAAAACTATGCGAAATACAGGTATGACTATAAAGGTATGGCTCTTCCTTCTGGCTATGCTCGGCAATGGTTTGCTGGTGACTGCTCAAACAGTGCCTGCAACGCGTCAATATGCCAATAGTAAAGCGGCTATTGTAATGGTTCGTACCGAAATGCTGGCAGAGGTAAATGTGCCCCGTATCAACATCAACAACAAGGCCTTTAACCAGTTGCTTGATTCCATCCACGATCTTGAGGTTGACAGCATCTTCCTTTCCCCTTCACAAAAGTTAGACATAGTATTGAATGCCTTTAACGAAAACCCTCGCAGGTATTTCGTAACTGCCTTCAATTATTTCAGACATCGGGAACGAGTGGCAGCCAATGGTACAGGATTCATTGTTTCAGGCAATGGATATGTAATCACTAATTGTCATGTTGTGGATGAAGGCGATGCCGCATTAAGAAGGAGATTTATATTATCGGCTTTCAACCTTATTACTGAAACCAATATTGCAGCTATTGAACAGTCTTGGGCTTTGCAATTCAATGATCAACAACGGGCATTACTTAACAGAACATTTGCTAACGTTTTTTCACAGGTGGTGCCTATTGAATTAGAGAAGCTAGAGAAAAAGATATTTGTGTTGGTGAACAAAGAGGGTAGTAACGGAAAGGCATACACTGCTTCCTTCCCTGCATTCATTGTCAACAATGGTAATTCCATGCCCGGAAAGGATGTTGCATTGCTCAGGATATATTCCCCCGTTGAATTACCTGTTCTGTCATTGTCAAAACTGAATGAAGTGGCTGTGGGAGAAGAAGTGCTGGTATTCGGATATCCAAGTCCTGTCACCACCAATGAATTCCTTTCCAATGAAACAGTAGCTGTGCCCACGTTAACGAAAGGAATTGTAAGTGCTTTGAAGAAATCTGTAAACGGTTGGCCTGTGATTCAAATGGATGCTAATATTAACCACGGTAATAGTGGTGGTCCGGTTTGTAATAGGAAGGGCGCTGTAATAGGGATAACAACTTTCGGTAGCTGGGATGATATTGCCAAAGGACTAGCACCTGGTTTAAACTTTGCGATCCCAGTTGGGGTGATAAGAGAATTCGTACCAGATAGTCTTACATTGGGAAAGAGCGGAGTGAGTGAATTATTTTCACGTTCCTATGCCTTTTATGAGAAAGGATATTATAAGAAGGCATTGAATGGGTTTACTCAGCTTAAGAAAATGAATACTGATTATCCAGGACTATCTTATTTCATCAGTAATTCGCAAGCGGGAATCGACGAAGGCCGTGACCAGGAGCCGGGTTCCTTAATTATAATGTTGGCAGGGTTAGGAATACTGGGGCTATTCTTCCTGCTTGCTTATTATAAATTCAGGAAAGGATAAGTTTCTACTGTATATACTTTTTTGCGAAAGCTTCTATCTTATTAAATGTGTCTGTTAAATTATCGCCTACCCATCCATGAGCTTCGGGAGGATAAAAATAATATTCTACAGTGGCACCAGCCAACGTCAATGCATTTTTTAAGGAAGATGATTGTTCAGGAAGTACTACAAAATCATTTCCGCCATGAAAGAGCAATGTTGGACTAGCCTGGTTACTTACAAACTGTATCGGACTTGATTGTTGATATAAAGTAGGATTAGTTGCAGGGGTGCCAGATAATAATGTCAATAAAGCCGGTTGTGTCAATATATTGGGAGGGTTGGTGTACATGGTGGTCATGTTGGTTGGACCAAACAAGGAAATAACCGCCTTAACCTTTAATGGACTTGTATATTTATAAGCATGCAGTAATGCAAGATGCGCCCCTGCACTGGCACCTAATAAACCGATAGTTTGGCTATAGCCATATTCAGTCCCTTTGCTTGCAATGAAACTTATAGCGGCTTTCACATCATTCTCCTGAGTTGGAAACAGGTTTTGTCCATTAGCCGCTAGTCTGTAATTAATACTTGCGAATGCGTATGTAGGCAATCTCTTTTGTAATTCAGAAATATAAGGTATGAAATCGGCTTTATCCCCTTCTGTCCAGCCACCTCCATGTATAAGTATCAGGAGAGGGGTGGTAGAAGCATTTGCGCCTGAAGGCATATAAAGGTCGAAATTCTGTTTGGCTTCTGTGCCATAAGCAATATTGCTATAGTTTTTTGCAGGCGTGCCTGTTGATTCCGTTTTCTTCTTACAAGAAACTACTGTAAAGACTAATAGAAAAAGCCAAAGATGTTTCATAGTGCTTTATTGAGAGTAAGGTTGTACTCAAATGTACCTAATAAACCGGCAATAAAATGCTAAAACTACATGGATTGAATACCAGGTCCTTATGATTATTACGGATGATTGCTATTCGAGGTTGTTTCAAATTGCTGGTTCCAGTTCTTCAATGTATTCTTGAAAATTATACGGCGTAAGCGATACATTCCAAAGAGGAATACTACATGAAAAAGAAAGACCAGCAATGAATACCAAACAGTCCATCCAAAACTAAGCCAGGTGCCGATACCAACATTTGCATCTTTCAATATGTTGTTGATGAATCGCCAGTTGCTAACGAGGTTTCCAAAAAGAAAAACGATTGAAAGGAAAATTGATGATAAAAGAGCCAGTTAAAATATTTTTTCTGTGTGGCAGATAGGGGTGTGTCGGGATAATTGTAATTGATGATGGATAATGCCATGTACACAAAAAGGAAGATGGCGATATGGACTAGTATAGATATGCTATCCGATACAGGAAATTTTCCGGTGAAAAGCGAGCCGAGAGAGAACATCATTTCTCCTGCAACAGCAATGAGTTGGAGGATGCAGCCAACGCGGAAGAGTTTCCAGTGGAGGGGGATGAAGTGCATGGTTGAAGGTAGATATTTTTTTTCACTCTTTTTTTCACGCAAAGGCGCAAAGGAATATTTCTTAGGGTAATTTTCCGAGTTTAATTTAAGGCGCAAGGGGAGGTCATCGCTCTAAGCGATCAATACAAATACAGAGCTAGGAGGTCAAAAGAGAAAAAGGAGAGTCCAAGCCCTGCGTCTACGCGGTTAAATTTTTTCACGCAAAGGCGCAAAGGATTAGTACAAAAGTTCATCACCCCTGATTTAATTTAAGGGGCAAAGAGGTCGCTTCGCGACTAATACAAATACAAAGCTAGGAGGTCAAAAGAGAAAAAGGAGAATGCAAGCCCTGCGTCTACGCGGTTAAATTTTTTTCACGCAAAGGTGCAAAGAGATAGTACCAAAGTTCATCATCCCTAATTTTATTTAAGGGGCAAAGGGTCGCTTCGCGACCAATACAAATACAAAGCTAGGAGGTCAAAAGATAAAAAGGGGAATACACCCTCTGCGTCTCCGCGGTTATTTTTTTACCGCAGAGACGCTGAGACGCAGAGAAATGATTGCGGGTTGTTGGTATGAGAATTAAATAAGTCTAAAGTTCCGAACTCTCGAAGAGTTCGGAACTTTAGACTTATTTAATTCTCTATTACTCGGTAATTGTATTGGTCGCGAAGCGACCTCTTTGCCCCTTAAATTAAATCAGGGGTGATGAACTTTTGTACTAATCCTTTGCGCCTTTGCGTGAAAAGATTTACTTCACGTCAGTTTTAATCTGCAACTCCGTCAACTGCTTCGCATCAATAGTAGCCGGTGCATCTAACATCACATCGCGACCGCTATTGTTTTTAGGGAAGGCAATGAAGTCACGGATGCTTTCGCTGCCACCTAATAAGGCACAGAGACGATCGAAGCCGAAGGCGATACCACCATGAGGAGGTGCGCCATATTCGAAGGCCCCTAGAAGGAATCCGAATTTATGGAGAGATTCTTCTTCCGTCATTCCCAATGCAGCAAACATCTTCTCTTGTAAATCGCGCTGGAAGATTCTTATTGAACCACCGCCGATTTCATTTCCATTCAATACCATATCATAAGCATTGGCCTTGATATTGGCATATGGATGTTCAAGATATTTTGCAGCATCCCTTATAACCGGATCATTATCGATCATCGTAGCTATCTGGTCGGGCTTTGGAGAAGTAAATGGATGATGACGAGCTACCCAACGGTTGTCTTCTGCATCATATTCAAACAATGGGAAATCCAATACCCAGAGGAGCTTGAATTCTGTTTCCTTACGTAAACCCAGTTTCTTACCCATTTCAAGTCGAAGTTCACTAAGGGCTTTGCGGGTACGCTCTTCTGCACCTGCAAGAATTAAGATGAGGTCACCGGGATTGGCATTACATGCTGCAGCAATATCTTTCAAACGCGCTTCATCATAAAACTTATCTACGCTGCTTTTGAAAGTGCCATCGGCATTGCATTTGATGAATACGAGTCCCTGCATACCGATTTGTGGGCGTTTAACCCAATCCGTAAGTTCATCAGTTTGTTTGCGGGTATATTCGCTGCAACCTGGTACGGCAATAGCTACAACAGTTTCTCCTTTATCGAATACCGGGAAGTTGGCACCAGCAATTAAAGTTTCTTTATTCTCGCGTGCAGGGAAGGTATGTGCCGGAAATTTGAAGTTGGTGATCTTCATACCGAAGCGGATATCGGGTTTGTCGTTACCGAATGTCCACATCGCTTCTTCCCAACTCATTCGTTCTACTTTCTCTGTATAATCGATTCCTTTAACATCTTTGAAGATGCGTTTGATCAATCCTTCGAAGGTGTTGAGGATATCTTCCTGTTCAACAAAACACATTTCACAGTCGATCTGTGTAAACTCAGGCTGACGATCGGCGCGAAGATCTTCATCACGGAAACATTTCACGATCTGATAGTATCGATCGTAGCCACTTACCATCAGCAATTGCTTGAAGGTTTGTGGACTTTGAGGAAGGGCATAAAACTGACCCGGGTTCATACGGGATGGTACCACGAAGTCGCGGGCTCCTTCCGGAGTTGATTTAATGAGGAAAGGCGTTTCAATATCCATGAAGTTGTTTTCATGGAGATAGTTACGTGCGCTCCTGTTAACAGCATAACGTATTTCGAGGTTTCTTTTCACTGCATTGCGGCGCAGGTCGAGGAAACGGTATTTCATTCGAAGGTCATCACCACCATCGGTATCGTCCTGGATAGTGAAAGGTGGTGTAACGGACTTGTTTAATATCTTGAATGAGGTGACATTCAGTTCAATATCTCCTGTAGGTAACTGCGGGTTCTTATTGCTTCTTTCCTGGGTAGTACCAGTGGCCTGTAACACATATTCCCTTCCCAGTGGATTTTCTGTCAATTGTCCGGTCAGTTCTTCACCAAATAATAATTGGGTAATGCCATAGCGGTCGCGGAGGTCCACAAAAGTGATGCTTCCGAATTTGCGTACTGTTTGTACCCAACCTGCCAGGGTAACGGTTTGAGAGGCGTTGCTTATTCTTAATTCTCCACAGGTATGCGTTCTGTACATGATCCTAGATTTCCTTTGATGAGCCGCAAAGGTAACAGAAATGCCCCTTTAACCCAAGCCAGAAGGGGCTTTCCGCCCAAATCCTTATTTTTAGACTTTTCGGGAATACCGCAATGCGATTTCTGTTCTTGCGTTATGACAAACAATTACTTGTGACCAACCTATAAAACTCTTTTGTTCGGGAACTATGCCTCAGGATACCTTATATACAGCACCCCCTATAGAGGATACCTTCGTGAATACTGATACGGAATCGGTAAAGATCGGAACCTATGAGGTGAGGCCACCAGAAACCGAGATAAGGCAAGACTCCGAAAATTATCTTCTCGGGTTCACCATACTGGGTATTTTCCTTTTAGCTTTCCTGTCCCCAATGTGGCTTAGATACCTCTTTTTAAAGGGAGCAAGGCTATTCCGTAAAACAATACAGGAACCAATCAGGGAAAAAAGAATTCCGAGAACTTATGAGAACAAATGGGTGACTTATAAGAACTGGCTCCAGTATTATAACCCTTATTTCAGAAGGTTGCCAGATAATCAGAAAGAAAGGTTTCTTATCAGGACACTTGATTTCATGTCGAGCAAGAATTTTCATTTCAAGGATCTGGAAGAAGAAGAAAAGATGCCCTTACTAATAAGTGCCGCTGCTGTTCAATTGACATTCGGGCTTAAAGAATTTCGGCTTGACTATTTCAAGAACATCTATGTATTGTCGCAGCATTATCATTATGGATTATATAATGTTCCTTTTGAAGGACATGTAAACAGCGAAGGGATATATCTATCATGGTCTAATTTTGACAGGGCCTATGCCGATTATACTGATGGGAATAATGTTGGATTACATGAAATGGCCCATGCATTGACGTATGTAAACTTTACTGTTGATGAAGGAAGGGATGAGCATTTCAAAACGCAATTCTATACATTCACCAAAACAGGAAGACGAATATTTAATGAGATGCAGGAAGGCCGTTCAAACCTTTTGGGTGAGTATGCGGCATCAGATTATAATGAGTTCTGGGCAGTAAGTATTGAATTCTTTTTTGAGAGGTCCTTAGAGCTGCAATATGATCTCCCTGATTTATATAATGATTTAGTGCTTTTGTTAAATCAGGACCCGCTGCGTCCGGGTGTTTTTATTCAACCCATTGATTAGCAGATTCCTACACATTTATTTTTGTGGAAAAGATTCTTTTCACAGGGGCTTTCATTTTTAAACTATTCTTTCTATTTTGTTTCCTAGTAGTATTCCTCTATTCTATTTACCCCCCAAACAAAAAACCGTTTCCATAATTCCTGTAGGCCATAAGTCTATCCATATTTCTTTGTAAAACCATAAGCGCCGAGCGTACCTGGATTCACAACAAGAAAATGGAGCCCTTATGGAAATTATACTAATTCTGGCCATCATTGGTAGCATCATCCTGCTACAGGACCCTATCAGTTCATGGATAGTGAAGCTGAAAAACAAACAGCAGTTTCAAAAATTCCTCACTCAGGAAACTTATTACCATTCTATTATTAGTCCGCATATGCGGTTTTATAATCGCCTCAATACTGAGGATCAGCAAAAATTCCTTTTCAGGACCTATCTGTTCCGTAAAGCGAAGAAGTTCCATTATATAGAAGTGGAAGAATCTGCCGATATGCCGATACTGATTAGTGCTGTAGCTGTTCAACTTACTTTTGGTTTGGATAAATTCATGCTGAATTATTTCAAGAACATCTTCGTCTTGAAAGATGATTATCATTATGGTTTCTATTCACGTCCTTTTCAGGGACATGTAGACCATTCCGGTATCTATCTAAGCTGGGATAATTTCATGAAGGGTATTCATGGGTTAACAGCCAACTGCAATGTGGGTATTCATGAAATGGGACATGCGCTTACATATGTCAACTTCATCACACAAACTGAAGAGGATAAGCATTTCAAGAAAGAGTTCAAGAATTTCTCAAAAGTGGCCAGACCAATATTTGAAGCCATGCAATACAATTCAAGGAATGTATTAGGAGCGTATGCGGCTACCAATTATCATGAATTCTGGGCGGTAAGTGTAGAAGTGTTTTTTGAAAACCCGATTCGTTTGAGACATGAATTCCCTGAATTATATAAGGCAATGAAATCCTTATTGCGTCAGGATCCATTAGTAGTATTAAATGCACAAAGAATAGCGGCTTAGTCTTTACTCAACTTACAAATGATAGACCATTGGCAGGGCAGGTTTCTTAATCTGCCTTTGCCACTTTTAACACACTCTCCGGAACTTCGATGCTGATGGTCACCAGTTTTTCTTCTCTTTTTTCTTTTGGCAAAACAATTATATAGTAATAGGCAATGACCAATATACCGAAGGAAAAGGGTATGGCTGTAAAATAGCGATACATATCCGGCATTGTAAAGAACTCTGTAATCATCCAGAATCCATTGGCGAAAATCCAGAATACTACTGCCAGGTTATGGAATAATTCAGACTTTAATTTTCTTGTTTGCCAGGTGATCATTACTGCTACTGCAATGGTTGGAACAATCATGATCATACCGATGGGTCGCCAAAGCATAGCCCAGCTCAGATCTTTCAATAACCAGAAAATGATATGCAGGTTCTCGATTTTCCTAAAACGATCAGGAATGGAATACATCTTTAAAGTACTCATAGCAGCATTACAGGGGCTTTGGTAATTCTAAGCAGGTTTCTAAAGCTATAAAGAAACAAAAAATACTATTTCAAAGTGCCAGTTTTAAAAATCGATTGGTTAACGGCTTAGAATTCTATTGAATCGGGCCAGATCCGCTTCGGGTTCAAGAGCGGAACCAGTGGCTATTTTATCTACCCATTGTTTTGCAAAGAAGGGAGCCAATGAGCATCCCTTGGTGCCCATGCCGTTGAAAAGTCCAACAGTTGGTTGCAGTGGATGAAATCCAACAAATGGACGCCTTTCGAGAGTAGCAGGCCGCACTGATGCTTTATGATCCACCACTCTGAAATCTCGTTTCAGCCAGTGTTTCAATTGGGCAATAGTTCTTTCCCTGAATTCAGGAGTAGTGTTTTCATGTTCGAATGTCCATTCATAAGTAGAGCCCACCCAGAAGATGCCATCGCTCCATGGTACCAGGTTCATGCCTTTCTTGAAGATGTTGTTAGAAGGCAATTCAGGTGCTTCAATCCACAAAGCTTCGCCTTTATTCGGAGCGAAAGGAAGATTTCGGAATAAGGGATGGTTGAAGGAACTATATCCGTCGCAAAAGATGATATGATTGGCGGTGATGGAATCGTATTTGATCTTTCCATCGAGTATCTCCAGTTTCTCCAGATCAAATGTTTCATTGATCAATGCCCCTTTAGCTAATAATCTTTTTCTGTAAGCTGGTAAGATAGCAGGAAGGTCAACTAAAAAACAGGGCTGAATTATTCCATACCCAAAATCGTAATTGAAATATTCCAGCCAATGGTATTCATCAGTTGGTTTTTCGAGATAGGTAGTATCTTCTGAAAACCGTTTTTCAAAAGCCAGTTTCATTTGTGGAGTAGGAAAAAAATCCACAATATTCTTTTGATGAAGGGCTGTCACCCCAAGTTCTTCCCCCAATTCTGTATACACTTTTTGCGCAAAGGGCAATACTTCATCGATCATCCATGTCTTTACAATCCTTCTGCCCGTAACCGGATTTATTATACCCGCAGCCACCCTCGAGGGACTATTTTCCCTCAAATCATCAATGATCAAAAAACTATAGCCTGCCTTTTCGAGGTAATGACTGAGCCAGGTGCCGCAGATGCCTTGGCCTATGAGGAGGAAGTCGGGGTGCATGGTGCGAAGGTAAGACGGGAAGACCGAAAGTCCGAAAGACCGAAAGACCGAAAGTCCGGAAGGAAATACAAGTAGGGGAGTTAGGAAGGAGGGTAGTAGGGAAGGAGGAATACAAATACAAGTATGGAAGTAGCCTAATTAAATTTTAAACCGCAGAGACGCGGAGACGCAGAGGTATTCCTCCCTGCGTCTCC
>JBGAQE010000104.1:0-21482 GCA_044220885.1 Chitinophagaceae bacterium | reverse complement strand
CTGCCCTCCAACAAATGGAGTATTTCATAGATGATGACCCGGGATTGGGAAATGGTACAGCAATTTCTTTTGCATCTTCAACAAATGTATCAGGATTATCAGTGAATGTAAACCTGACAGGATTATCAGACGGTACACACTATTTATTTGTCCGAAGCCGTAATAACCCATGGAGTCTGACCAACGTTGTGTCTTTTCAGAAAGGAGCTTCATTACCTCTCAAATGGCTTTTTGTTCAAGGCGAATGGAAAAATGAACAAGCGCTGCTACAATGGGCTACCAGCTATGAGGAACAGACAAGTCATTATGAAATAGAACAAAGCGCTGATGGCGCAATATTTAAAAGGATTGGAACAGTGAAAGCCGCTGGTAACAGTACTGTTAGAAAGGACTACCAGTTTACAGATATTAACCCTGTAAAAGGATGGAATTATTACCGCATTCGTCAAATTGATTTGGACGGCAAATCATCTTACTCCAAAGTAATCACCTTATTAAACCGTAAAGAACTATCCCAAGCTTTACTATATCCAAATCCAGCCCATAACCAGGTTTATATTGAATTGCCTGTTTCAAAAGATTTCGAAAAGATACAAGTATTCAACAGCAATGGACAATTACAATATGCTGGTAAAATAAATAATGGACAAACATACATGCTCCTTGATATCAGTCAGTATGCATCAGGTTCTTATCTTGTTCAGTTAAAAGGAGCCAAAGAGACACATACACTTCGTTTTGTAAAATCGCAGTGATAAGGATCTTCTCTCTTCATACACATAGGGGGTCCGATTTTTCGGGCCTCTTTTTTTAATAGGCTGAAAGCTTTAGACCTAATACTTAAGGCTAATACATAACAGCCAATAGAAAAGGTTTGGGTGCAATGTCAGATAAGAATAATAGAGTTCCGAACTCTTTGAGAGTTCGGAACTCTATTATTCTTCTCTGACATTCAAACTGTAGTCTATAAACATCCCCCTTCAATCAACACTCTTCCATTAGTAAGCTTTTCCTGCCGCAGGCTGGAAAAGATCTGCGAAATTTCTCATACCAATCATCGTTCAAATAAAAACCCAAACATCTCCATCCGCGCCCTCCCCGAAATCCGCGGGAGAAATACCACCACCAAAAAGACGATTTAAAAATTCCAATCCCAAACGTATCACTTATAACATAAAACGTATAACTTCAGAAAAAACTGCATTATGAGATATTCTGCCTTATTGCTTTTTACATTAATCTTCATTTATTCTTGCGAACAACAATCAGCAAATAAATCAGGCGAGTCATCATCAGTATCTGTAAAGGACTACCTGAACTACGGAGACACCGGCGTTCAATCCGGCGGTGTAAAAATGATTCCAATTGAAACTCCTGTGGGTAAATTCAAGGTATGGACAAAACGTTTCGGTAATAATCCCCGAATTAAAATCCTGCTTCTTCATGGTGGACCGGCAATGACACATGAATACATGGAATGCTTTGAAAGCTTCTTTCCAAAAGAAGGGTTTGAATTTTACGAATATGACCAATTAGGTTCTTATTATTCTGATCAACCCACCGATAGCAGTCTCTGGACCATCGATCGTTTTGTGGAAGAAGTGGAGCAGGTACGTGTAGCTTTAGGATTGAATAAGGATAATTTCTTCTTGCTAGGTAATTCATGGGGAGGAATGCTGGCCATGCAATATGCCCTCAAATACCAATCGAATCTGAAAGGGATGTTGGTATGTAATATGATGGCCAGTTGTCCGGAATATGGTAAATATGCAGATAATGTTTTGGCAAAGCAATTCGATCCAAAAGTATTAGCTGAGGTAAAAGCATTGGAAGCAAAAGGGGACTTTGCTAATCCCCGTTATATGGAGCTACTCATCCCGAATTTCTACAAACAACATCTCTGCCGTTTGGAAGAATGGCCTGATGGATTCAACCGTACTATGAAACATGCAAATGGAGTAATCTATACCATGATGCAAGGTCCAAGTGAATTTGGCGTCGGTGGAAGATTGGCAAAATGGGATATAAGCAAGCGCTTACCAGAAATCATTGTCCCTACTTTAATGGAAGGTGCCAAATACGATACCATGGATCCAGAATACATGAAGTGGATGAGTACACAAGTTAAAAATGGGAAATACCTATACTGTCCAAACGGCAGCCATCTTTCTATGTGGGATGATCAGAAAGTGTTTATGGAGGGGGTGATTAGTTTCATTAAGGAGGTGGATGCTTCGAGATAGTCCGGAAGTCTGAGTGGAAAGTCCGGAAGTCCGCAGCGCTTGAATTTTATAGAGTAAGAAATTTAAGTCCGCGGTCTCTGAATTTTTATTGACTCTAATTGCAAAGTCCGGAAGAAAATACAAATACAAGCTGACAAGTCCGGAAGTCCGACGCGTTTGATTATTGAAGAGTCTAATTTTTAAGTCCGCGGTCTCTGAATTTTTAGTGCCTCTAATTACAAAGTCCGGAAGAAAATACAAATACAGGGCTGAACTCTGTATTTGTATTTTCTTCCGGACTTTGTAATTGGGGGTAATAAAAATTTAAAAGCCGCGGACTTAAATTTCTTACTCTACAAAATACAAACGCATCGGACTTCCGGACTTCTTATTCGGACTACTCAACAGTGGATATCTTCAACACGTTAGTCGGTAAATGTAAATGAATCGGCGTACTACCCGTATTCACCACCACATCTCCCGAATGAATAAATCCTCTTTCCTTTAAGATCTGAATCTGATCGGTGATGATAGAGTCAAGACTTTCTTCTTCATCATAGAAAAAGGCACGAACACCCCAGCTTAAGCTCAATTGGTTTACAAGGGCTCTTTCCTTTGTGAAGATATAAAGAGGACAACGGGGACGATAGCTGCTTAGCATGAATGCAGTATAACCACTTTGAGTCATACCTATCAGAGCTTCAGCTTTTGTATCGTTCGATAATTTACAGGCATTATAGCAGATGGCATCGCTGATGAAAGAAGGGGAGTGGGGTTGTGGTACCAAATCTTCTTCACGATCGTAACGATACTCTGTTTTTTCTACTTCCAGGATGATCTTGCGCATGGTTTCAACAACAAGAACAGGGTGTTTACCTGTTGCTGTTTCACCACTTAACATAACCGCATCAGCGCCTTCCAATACCGCATTGGCTACGTCAGTTATTTCACTACGGTTTGGTTTTACACGATCCATCATACTTTCCATCATCTGCGTAGCAACAATTACCGGCTTAGCACGGTGCAGACATTTCCTGATGATATCACGTTGCGCCATTGGAACTTTCTCCACTGGCAATTCAACACCAAGATCACCACGGGCAACCATTACGCCATCAGATTCAAGTATTATATTACGAAGATCAAGAAGGGCAGAAGGCATCTCGATTTTTGCAATCACCTTGCTCTTGCTTTTCCTGTCGTTCAGTCTTTTCTTCAGGTCAATGATATCATCTACTTTACGAACAAATGAAAGAGCGATCCATTCTACTTCTTTACCTATGATAAAGTCGAGGTCAATTAGGTCTTTCTCGGTTAATGCAGGAAGTGAGATTGCTGTATCAGGAAGGTTTACACCTTTCTTTGGAGAAAGGATGCCACCATAAGTCACTTTTACTTTTACTTCGCCGGTTGCAGTGATTTCTGTAACCACCACTTCCAGCTTACCATCATCAATCAAGATCTTGTTACCTGGCTTAACATCCTCATGCAGGTTTGGATAAGAAACGTATATTTTTTCCTTCGTACCTACCACCTTCTCTTTTGAAGTGAAAGTGAGAATATCACCTGGTTCTATATTCAGTGCACCATTTTCAATTTCACCAACCCTGAGTTTAGGACCCTGTAGGTCTGCCAGGATAGCAATATTGTATGGCTCTTTCTTATTGAGTTCGCGTCTATACTCTATGATTCTTGACTTGTCTTCATGAGTACCATGTGAGAAGTTGAGTCGGAAGATGTTTACACCAGCCCTTACCAGCTCAAGTAATTTTTCATATGTGTCGCAGGCAGGTCCTACGGTGGCTACAATCTTTGTACGATGTGTACTATGTTTGATACCTGCTTCTTTATTCATTTCTTCGTGCAGGTACTTGGTCAGGTCTTTTGCCATGTGTGTTGACAGTTTAGTTGATTAGGAGGCCAGAATCTTGACAATCTTCAGCCATTCGTCGCTGATTTTCTGTTTGGCTTTCACGGCTTTTTCAAGGGGCGTGTAACTCATTTTATTGTTTACAATACCCACCATAACGTTATTTCTATGTTCCATTAAACATTCAACAGCATGATACCCCATTCTACTGGCAATAAGCCTGTCCAGACAGCTAGGGGAACCACCACGTTGTATATGTCCTAAGATACAAACTCTTGTTTCTGCTAAAGGCAACCTGTTGGTTACAACTTTTGCCACTTCATCAGCTCCACCGAAACCATCACCTTCCGCAACAACGATCAGGTTTACAAGTTTCTTTCTCTTTTCTTTTTCAAGCAATGAATCTACCAGTTCTTCAATATCAGTTTTCCTTTCAGGAATCATGATATTTTCTGCACCGGTAGCAATACCACTGTGAAGGGCGATATAACCAGCATCACGTCCCATTACCTCAATAATGAAAAGACGATCATGTGCATCGGCAGTATCCCTGATTTTATCAATAGCTTCTACGGCAGTGTTTACTGCAGTATCGAAGCCAATAGTGAAATCAGAACCTGCAATATCCTTATCGATGGTTCCTGGAATACCGATACAAGGGATATCGTACTCGCGACTGAAAATATCAGCACCACGGAATGAACCGTCGCCACCGATAATCACCAATCCATCAATGCCATGTTTCTTGAGATTCTTATAAGCAATAGCACGACCTTCTTTTTCAAAGAATTCCTTGCAACGGGCTGTTTTGAGGATAGTGCCACCGCGTTGAATGATATTGGCTACACTACGTGAATGCATGGGAACGATATCATCGTCGAGCATACCGGAGTAGCCGCGCATGATACCATACACTTCGAGACCATGATAAATACCGGTACGAACTACTGCCCTGATAGCGGCATTCATTCCTGGAGCATCTCCGCCAGAGGTTAGGACTCCAATTTTTGTTACTTTATTTGCCATGAATGAAAAACGTTCAAAATTATTACAATGATTGGCAAGAATCGTTTGAAAAAATTCAATGTTCTTATAAAAGCGCCCAAAATTAAGGTTTTGTTTCGATAATACCCCCGAGCCACGGCCAATGGGTAAAATAGGTTGAGAATCATTGAGTAATGAACGAACAGTTGTTCGTTGTTGGGTACAATTGTATGTTACAACTACGGATGTCATCCTACCCCCCGGATGCCATCCAGGGGGGTGGATGGCATCTTATACCCAAGATGACATCCGGGGGGTAGGATGACATCCTTAAATTTACACCATGAAAAATTCATCACCGGCGCCAACGGTCTCCTCGGCCAACACCTTGTAAATCACCTCCTCCTCACCAATCACCAAATTATCGCTACTGGTAAAGGTCCCAGCCGTCTCCCTTTTCCAGAATCTGATTTGTATTCGTATTTACCCCTCGATATATCCAACAAATCGGATATTGAAAAAACACTGGATCAAATCAGTAGTATAGATGTTGTTGTTCATGCCGCCGCTTCCACTCAGGTTGATGATTGTGAAAACAATAAAGAAGCAGCCTATACAAATAATGTAATTGGTACAAGTAATCTCCTTGAAGCCACAAAAGGAAAAATAAAGCAGTTTGTATACATATCCACCGACTTCGTTTTTTGATGGCGAAAGAGGATTTTTATAAGGAAGACGATGTTTTGAATCCTGTTAATTGGTACGGACAAACAAAAAAAACGGCAGAAGAAAAAGTTAGGGAGACCGATATGCCATGGACTATCATTCGAACTTGCCTTGTTTACGGAAATACATTGTCTGGTACAAGAGCTAATATTATTACCTGGGTAAAAGATAATTTAGATAACAATCGGCCTATTAAAGTGGTTAGTGATCAGGTTCGAACACCCACTTATGTTGAAGACCTGGCTAAAGGTATCATCTTAGCAATTGAAAAAAATGCAAATGGAATTTATCATATCTCCGGTAATGAAACCCTAACGCCGTACGACATGGCGATGAAGACGGTCGCGTATTTCAATCTTGATGCATCCCTTATTACAAAAAGTAGATGCCTCAACCTTCACCCAACCTGGAAAGCGTCCGCAAAAACAGGATTCTCCATTGAAAAAGCACAAAGGAATTGGGGTATCAACCTATTTCGTTTGAAGAGGGGATGAAGAAAATGTTTGCAAAAGTTCAATAAGTTCAATAGGTTCCATAGGGCCTACTAATAGCAAGCAGTTTGTGTTATTAAGTTTAAAACCGCAGAGGCGCAGAGACGCGGAGGTATTCCCTTGCGTCTCTGCGCCTCTGCGGTTATAAAACCAAAAAGCACGTGAATACTGCTATTAGTTAAGTCCTATGGAACCTATTGAACTTCTTTAAACCTATTCACATCATCAATATATTCACACCCTCTGCAATATATTAAACGCAATCTCACTCATCAGGTTCTCCTTATCAAGCGTAGGATTTACTTCCGCAATTTCAAAACAACATACTTTTCTGTTCTGCATGAATTTACTGATTAGGTCTTCCGCCTCACGTTCACGTAAACCATTACTTACAGGGGTGCCTGTTCCTTTTGAAATTGAGGAATCAAGACTATCAACATCAAAGCTTATATAAATATCAGTACAATCTGCCAGATACCGAATTACACTTCTAACCACATTCTCAGCACCTTTACGGCGTACTTCATTAGTGGTTATCACTTTCATCCCATATTTCTCAATAAGATGCTTTTCTTCTTTTTCATAATCACGAAGGGAAATGAATACGATGTCTTCCGGTAAAACCTTCGGCGCCATCTTCCCAATATTCTTTAATTGGTTCCAGGCCTTGGTGGTTTCCTCATCCAGTTCATGAACAGCATAATCATCATTGTCTTCGTTGATGGATGCTGCTAATGGCATACCATGTAAATTTCCTGAAGGAGTGGTGTAAGGAGTATGTAAGTCGGCATGCGCATCTATCCAGATAACACCTAATTTGCTTTTAGGTTTCGCCGCTTTTATTCCAGCAATAGTTGCCCCTGCAATACTGTGGTCGCCACTTAATACAACTGGAAAGAAATTATTCTTCATTGAATCGCTAACAGACTTGCTCACACGCTCATAGATCGTGTTGATTCCTTTTATCCTTTTTGCATAGGGTGATTCAATTGGCTCATATAATAACTTATTCTCAGTGGGTATCTTTTCAGATGGGAAATGAATAAAGAAATTGCTCATAAAATCGAGGGCGGCAATCTTTATCGCATCTATCCCTAAACTGGCACCACGCGTGCCGGCACCGATTTCGGACGGTACTTCAATAATCTTAATGTTCTTCATGTGTTTGATTTTTCTTTTCAGTCACATGAAATGGTCCAGGTTATTTAATAAGGCTGTTTCCGGATAACCGATCAAGGATTCATTTCATGACAAGCAAATAATATATCTGGTTCTGACAAAACTGGTCCGGCTGACTAAATCTGACTACTTAGTCGGGGATATAAAAATTCATTGGCAGTAATAACTGCGCAAATGAAATTGAAGGAATCAATATGGCTGCTTTGGCTAGCATAAGGTTGCACTGACATTGTAAAGGTAGTGATTTCCCCTTAGCTGCAAAATCCCAGCCCATAGTATTGATTCATATGACATTAAAATGATACTTGTATCTAACTGATTCGTTTTATAGAGTAGAATGCCGATATGTGTCCTAAATCAAATTGGTTAACTAACTAATTTATTGAATATGATTCCACGCATACATTTCATGTTTTTGACGTCCGATTTTTGTTTTAAATAATTCTATTATGATCACATATTCTGATAAAACATTAGCAACTATCGTTACTCAGTCGCATCAAGCAGCTGTAGTATTTGAAAAATTCAATCTGGATTTTTGTTGTAAGGGCAAACGAACCTTACATCAGGCATGTACTGAACAACAGCTTTCATTAGATGCAGTGGAGACGGAATTGAATCAGGCAATAAATAATACGGGTTCTATTAAAGATCATTTGTTTACAGAAATGACGCTCACCCAGTTGATTGGCTATATTATCCTCAAACATCACTTTTATGTTAAACAGGCCATGCCTATGATTTATTCTCATCTCGAAAAAGTTGCAATAAAGCATGGCGACAGATTCCCATACATGCGTGAAGTGTACTATAAGTTTGCCGAATTGAAGATGGATATGGATAGCCATATGAAAAAAGAAGAAGAGATCCTTTTCCCTCGTATTCAATATCTCGATAAGCTGACTCCAGTTGAAAGATTGGCTATTGAAGTATTGCCTTCCTCAATAGGTGGACCAGTTAAGGTTATGGAAGCCGAACATGATATGGCAGGAAGTATAATGGATAATATCAGATTACTTACAAACAACTATATAGCACCCGAATCTGCTTGTACTACTTTTAAATTATGCCTCTCTGAACTAAAGGAATTTGAAGAAGACTTGCATCGCCATGTTCATTTGGAGAATCACCTCTTATTCCCGAGGGCTATTGAAATGTGTATGATAAACTAGTATCTGTTTCATTTAATCCCAAACGAATCGCCATGTTCCATCTTTCTGTTTTTTCCATACAGTATGGAATATGCCTTTGATTTCGTTTGTCTTACCTGTGGAGTCGGTTATTTTGAAAACGTATTTTCCATATGTGTATCCAAGATCACAAGATTCGGAAACATCTGTATAATCAGGCGTCCATTTTAATTGAATGGTTCCTTTCGAAGGTCTTGAGTAAAACGATGCAATAGCAGCTAATCCACTATGAATACTATCGTTGCGGTTTATTACTGCATCGCTGGCACCATAATGAGTGAAGGCGATTTTTAATCCTTCTTCCCCAGCCAGCTTTTCAAATGCTTTTTCCGTCTTTATGATTTCTTGTTTAGCAGCTTCCTGGTTTCTTTTAATGGCATCCTTGTTATTGCAGGATAGCAAAAACAAACATATCAAGGGGAGTGTTGATTATCTGTACATGATGAAAGTAAAAGGGTTCCGTACTTTAATAGTCCGGAACCCTTTTTAATTTATTTCCAATTAACTTTTTTGGAAGGGTAATAATCAATGCCCATTGCTTTCATTCTTGGGCCATGATTGCCTAATCGTACTTTGTATTCATCCCAGTTTCTTCCTGTAACTGGAGACCAGCCTATTTCAGCATATCCTGGCAGACGAGGGAATAGCATATATTCTATGTCGTCCATTGTAACAATTGTTTCAGTCCACAATGGAGCTTCAACTCCAACTATATTTTCTCTTTTGATGCCTGGTTCTAAAGTAGCAGGATCCCAGATATATGCTGTATCTACTTCGATATATCCCGCCCAATGTAAACCAAGGCGTGTAGTGGAATCATATTGCATATCAGCATAAGCTTTTCTGGCTGGAGAAATGATCACTTTAGCTCCTTTCTTTACTGCTTCTGTTGAATTGGCAGCATCTGCCCAATATTGGGCAATGGTATTCGGTTGCAACGTACAATTTGCAATTTCATCCCAACCTATCGCTAGTTTGCCATGAGCTTTTACAATGCCTTGAACCCTCTCCATGAAAGGAATATAATCTTCTTTCTTGGTAGCATGACTTTCATCTCCTCCGATATGTATGTATTGGCCAGGAGTCATAGCGGCTAATTCACTGATAACATCATCCAGAAACTTGTAAACAACTTCTTTAGACGTACAAAGTGTACTGAAGCCAACTTCAGTTCCTGTATATAATTGTGTTGCTGTATCGTTGCAATTCAATTCAGGATAAGAAGCAAGAGCTGCGTTTGTATGTCCGGGCATATCTACTTCAGGAATGATAGTTATAAAGCGATCCATTGCATATTGAACAATGTCCTTATATTGATCCTGAGTAAGAAAGCCTCCTTTTTTACCACCCACTTCTGTACTGCCACCATGTGCAGTAAGATTAGGCCATGATTTAATCTCAATTCTCCAACCCTGATCATCTGTAAGATGTAAATGAAGAGTATTCATTTTATAAGATGCTATAAGATCAATATAGCGTTTGATATCTTCTACACCGAAGAAGTGGCGGGCAATATCCAACATCGAACCGCGATAAGCATAACTGGGTTGATCTTTTATAGTTACTGCCTGTAATTCCCATTTTGCGTCTTGCTTTGTAGTTGCGTTTATTGCTTCAGGCAATAATTGCTTTATGGTTTGGATGCCATAAAATAGTCCAGCTGGCTTTTGTGCTGTAACCGTTACCTGATCAGCCGTTACAGCTAATTCATACCCTTCATCTCCTAAACTGGCGTCACCACCAAGAGTAAGGAATATGCTGCCTTTTGCTCCTGCTGTTCCGGGAGTCACCTTTAAAGCATAACCAGTTGCTGGTTTTAATTGTGCGGAAAGATATTCTCCCACTTTAACCGCTTCTGTTGCGGCAATAATTGAAGTGCCTTCAGTAATCGTAAACTGA
The DNA here is from genome assembly GCA_044220885.1 of Chitinophagaceae bacterium. Taxonomy (GTDB): domain Bacteria; phylum Bacteroidota; class Bacteroidia; order Chitinophagales; family Chitinophagaceae; genus Endoryza. Next base: position 10,921 of record JBGAQE010000104.1, on the reverse strand, counting down.
CCTGAGCTTTTAGTTACAGAAACCGGTTTTGGAATCAGGTTATCTGCCGGGCTGCTGCTGTTTGTATTGCAGGAAAAAACTGCAATAGAACATACTGCCAGAAATAAAGAAATTTTCTTATGGAACATATATGACAAGTTTTTGGATTCCGAAGATAACAAAATCGGCTTAGTTTATGCCCGCATACTACCCGCTTTTCGCTGGAATACTTACGCTATCGATTGCTATTTTGATGAAACTCGGCTTTGGATGGTAAAAATCAGTAGGTTTGAGGAGCCAACAATCACTTAAAACTGCGACATGAAAAAAGTAATCTTACTTCTCTTCTTGCCTATCACCCTTTTTGCCCAAACTCAGGAAAGCGATAAACTCGATAATTATCTTAAAGCTCAGGAGTCTGTAAAAGGCTTTAGCGGAGCTGTTTTGGTAATGAAGCAAAACAAGATAGTATTGCGTAAAGGATATGGCATGGCAGATATGGAATGGAGTATTCCTAATACTGCCGATACAAGGTTTAGGGTAGGTTCAGTGACAAAGCAATTTACGGCAGCATGTATTTTGCAATTGGAGGAAGAAGGTAAGTTGTCGGTTACAGATAAGCTTAGCAAGTATTTCCCTGGTTATCCCAAAGGCGATAGCATAACTATCCATATGTTACTAAATCACACTTCAGGAATTGCCAATTATACCAATATACCTGAGTTCATGAAAGTTGCCAGATTGAATCTCTCCAAAGATTCAATGGTCAACTTTTTCAAGAACAGGCCTTTTGGTTTCTCACCTGGAACTAAGTTTTCTTATAGTAATTCCGGCTATTTTCTACTTGGTATCATTATAGAAAAGGTGAGTGGACTTTCTTATAATGCTTATTTAAGACAACATATTTTTAATAAACTCGCAATGAATGAGTCTGGAGTTGACAGGCTCGATACCATTCTTTCTAAAAGAGCCAAAGGTTATTCTAAAGCAGGTAAGAAATTCGTTAACGCAGAGTATATAAGTATGGATTGGCCTTTTAGTGCTGGTGTAATTTATAGTACTCTGGATGATATGTATAAATGGGATAGGGCACTATATAATAATTCGGTTCTTTCAGAATCCTCCAGAAAGAAAATGTTTACTCCCGGATTAAGCAATTATGGATATGGGGTGAATATTGATTCTTTAGATGGACATCCCCGAATCTGGCATAATGGAGGTATTCCGGGATTCCTTACCAATTTCAGCAGGTTTATAAAAGACGATTTATGTATCGTCGTTTTTTCAAATAATGAAACCAGTGCCGACTTTCTTTCACTGGCAATTTCAAATATAATGTTTGGTGAAGAAGTGGAAGCTCCTTATTTCCACAAAGAAGTGAAAATAGACCCTGCTTTATTGGATAAGTTCGTGGGTAAATATTCCGCAGGACTTATCATTGAAGTTATTAAGAAAGACAATAAACTTTATCGCCATAGAAACGGTTCTCCTGATATTGAACTCAAGCCGGAATCTCCAACAAAGTTTTTCTACGATGATGAAACCGATCGCGTACTGGAATTTGAATTGGATAAAGATGGAAAAGTAGCTAAGATATGGTTCCACAATAGTGGCCAAAAGGGAGAACTTAAAAAAGTTCAATAATCGGAGTTTATTGACTATCCCTATCAGATTAGTCTTTTTTCTTTTTCAACTTCATTCCATACAGAAATCTTGTTATAATAAAAGGTCTTATAACAAAGTGGTAAAGACAGGTGATTATTGCAAAGCTCGATATTATCAGTGCAATCAGCTTTATGGTTATTGGCACAGGCCATTGAACAATATAGTATCCTAATGCCACTATAACCGTTTGATGAAGTATGTAGTATGGATAAACGGCTTCATTGAAATACTGTAAAAATCTATTTGAGTAATTCAGGTGTTTCTTTGCAAACCCAAGAATGGCAAGTATAATGGTCCAGATTAATACAGAATTTAAGACGGCATAAGTATACAGTCTTTCATCGTATTGTTTTGGGAACTCAGGTTTCCACCAGTAAAAAGCATAAAGTGGAATCATGCACAAAATGAGTGTACCTAAAAACCAGTATCGGTATTTCATACATGTTCCCCAGATAGTATTGCTTCCCGCCAGAAAATAGCCATAGAAAAGCAATGTCATATAAAAAAGAAAGATGAACCAATCATCCAAAGGACTTCCCTGTTCCGGCCATTTGATATATAAAGTGATATAGTAGTAGATCATTGGTAAAAGAAAGACAGTAAGCAGTAATGGTTTTGAAAGGAATCCAGCTGCTGCATTTTCCATTAACTTCCAACTTCTTTATTTTGAATATGCCAAAAACTGGTAACAATAAAAGGCAGTAAACAAAGAGGTAAACTACAAACCACATATGACTCCAGGATAAGGTTCCTTCCGGATATGGCACAAAATTCCAAACTGTGGGATAGAAATCTATGTATGAGCCTGAAATCTTCCCTTCCTGTAATTTTTCAAAGTACACCTGTAAGGGTATAGTGAAAAACATAGCAAATAAAAGCGGTATGAATAACCGTATTATTCTTTCACCCGCAAAAGCCAGTACCGATCTTTTTCGTAAGGAAAATTGTATCCCAACTCCGCATATGAAAAACAATAATGGTAATCGCCATTGGTGTAACCACCATATTACTCTGGTTAATGGTTGTGAAGTGGTGGAATTCTTGACTTCCCAGCCATGATTTACAAATGGCATAGCACAATGAAACACAATCAGTAAACCGAAGGCTAGTACCCTTACCCAGTCTATAAAATAAAGCCTTTCTGATGCTGGTTTCATAGCAGTTGTTTTCCGATATACGAATCAACTTAACATTTTGTTACAATCATCATGAAAAATTATTGAATTATACTCTTCCCGGAGTATTGTCTTAGCCCTTTGTATATCCTTTTTTTGAGAAAAGTACCACCATGCGAAAAACAGGCTTGTTTACTATGCTGTTCATCTCATTTATAACTAGTCAGGCACAAAAGCATAGTTTTTATGGTGCTTTACACGCTGGACTGGCAAGTTCACAGGGACGTGAAGCCAAATTAAGTTCTGGTGTAGGTATAGAGTTGGAAGCAAGTCTATCAGAGCGCTTTTATGTGGTAGCAAGACCACTTTGAATTTCAGGGGATATAATGCTAACCTGCAGGTGAATTCTGTAAAAGTAACCTACCTCGATTTCCCGGTTACCTTGGAAAGCTTGCTTGGTGCACACAGCAAAAATGAATCTTTTATTGGCGCAGGTGGATATTTCGGATTAGCCTTAGCTGGAAAGTATAAAACGAATCTTAGCTTTAATAGTACCGAATGGCAGACTTTGAAAATAGGTGAGAAAATTGACGATAACCGTTCTTCATCCGATTACGGCCTAGTTTTAATGGAGGCATTCGGTTTGCCGGAGGAAACAGAGTGGTTAAGATGGGTGTGCAAACGCAATGGGGCGAAAAATGTTGTTCCAAAAAGATGCATTAAAGCGATCCCAATAATAGTCCTATACGTTTAAGGAATATCACTACATATCTTTCAATTGCCATTTTCTGAAAGTATGGAATGATGCAATTGGTTGTTTAAAGATGCTGTTGCCGAAATGATTCTCTTCCTTATTCTCCTGCCAATCGTAATTCAATTTGAAATGCCACTTTGCGGGCAAAGTCAATATCGAATGTATCACTCAGAAATCCCAGAGTCCTTATCCATGCCGGCACTTACTCCAGCAGATGTATAGATGTTGCCATCAATCGTCCAACGTGCTTTTCTATTCCAGTTGACTAAAGGACTGGCTCATAGCCCATTCAAACGCTTTTTTTATTGGAAGTTGCTTTCTTTCCATCAACAATCCGGATTTAGCTAATAGACCGCTTCCAGTGCAAACGGTGAATATGAACTGACTTTTTTTGCAGGTGTTTTTTATTTGATCAAGGAGATGATTGTTGGAGACTTCATTCCAGGTTCCATGTCCGCCAGGAATGAGAAAATATAAGCACCCCCTTGCTCCAATTCATCGATGGGTTCTGTTGCAATAGTAACTCCATGTTCATTCGAAATCAATCCACCTTCTTCAGAATAGAAACTAACCTTGAAATGCTGCTTTTAAGTCGCCCCAGTATCTCTACGGGACCAAAACATCCAATGTTTCAAATCCTGGAATAAAAGCACAGCCACAGTTTTCATACTCCTAAGTTAGTCATTCGGCGTATACTTAACACATGCAATTCAATTTGATTTTTCACGCAAAGACGCAAAAGAATTTGTGCTGTTAGAGGTACACCTTGAAATTAATTTAAGGCGCAATGAATCGCTTCGCGATGAATACAAAAACAATGCTAAGAGAGAGGTCAAAAGAGGAAAGGAGAGTATAATTAGGTAGCTTTTCCAAATTTCGGCTACTAGCTTAACACTAACTACTTACTATTTAAAACTTAAAACGTAAAACTTAAAACGTACTACTCCTTAAGCTATCTTCTTCACGATGTCATGCTCAACGACCCTGCCATCAGCTTATCATTGAATAGTGAAATAGCATCTTTATCGCTCTTTAAGCCTAGAGTATAAATGAGAGGGAAATAATGGTCGGGAGTAGGGATGGCTAATAAAAACGGACTTCCCAAGAGTTTTTCATACTCAATGAGGGCCTTGCTCATTGCCATCTAACAGATGTGTATTGAATTTATTATGGGCTTCTATTGCCCAATCATACCCCGTAATTATCGCGATACATGTTCTTGAAATCAACCAATCGCAGATTATGGATAATATCGCTGCCGATAATCAGAATCCCTCTGTCGCGGAGTGCACCCAATTCCTTAGCCAGTTCAAAATGCCAGGCTGCGGGTTTGAGTAGTCGATGCTTAATTGTATTACCGGTACATCTGCTTTAGGATAAAGATGCTTGATTACTGTCCAGGCGCCATGATCCAGGCCCCAACTCATATCCAATTCAACGGGAGTGGTTTGATAACTTCTTTTGTAGCAGCTGCCAGTTGTGGTGACCCCGGTGCAGGGTATTGCTGCTTATATAATTCATCTGGAAATCCACCAAAGTCATGTATTGTGGCTGGTTTCCATAGCAGTTATAAAGTGCCATTGGTAAGTAATGTGCAGATATGCAAAGAATAGCATTAGGTTTTTGGCAGGGTAGTGGATAATAAGCGAAAGCCTTGTACAAATTCATTTTCTTCGATGGCATTCATTGGACTGCCATGACCGAGGAATAAAACGGGCATCCTTTCAGATAAAGGGAAATTTTCGCCTAAAATTCTTAATGATTGTAAATCCATGGTTAAGCTATTTACCAGCCAGATGTAAAGTTAAATTCGGATGCTATGGGTCTTATTGATATAGGTTAAGAAATAACAGCTGGACTTTATTACTTCTGGTAACAATTAAAAGAGAAAAAGTTGAGAAATTTTGGGAAAAACAATTTGGAAGCTGGGAAACAAGATTAATTCGTATAGATAGGCTCATCAGGCAAGTCGGGAAATTTTATGGCTGTATGCTGAACCAGCTGCAAAAGGTTGCCACATGTGTCGTCTATTACGGCTACTGTTACATCACCCATTGTAGTTGGAGGAAGAGTGAATTCAACACCTAATTCTGTAAGTCTGTCTTCTTCTTCCATTATGTCATTTACTGCAAAATGAAAATGCCGGAATACCTGCATCATATAACGCTTTCTGATAAACCTGCGCAGGTTCAAAATCCTGTTGGCTCTAATAATAACTCTATGCCATCCTGTTCTTCTGGCGATACAACCGTTAGCCATTTGTATTCACCTACAGGGATATCCGTCTTCTTGATGAACCCAAGAACATCAGTATAAAACTTCAAAGCTTTTCCTGATTATTTACCATTATGGAGGTGACGGCGATTTTCATGTGTTAAAGTCAAAAGTCAAAAGTCAAAAGTCAAAAGTCAAAAGTCAAAAGTCAAAAGTCAAAAGTCAAAAAAATATTAAGACTTGTAAGTTAATTTATTTTTTTTACATGCAACATATTGTATTCATAGTTTGCCACTAGCATCTAGCATCCAGCATCCAGCATCCTCACATCCCCTCAATACTATCTTCCTCTTTCAATAGCTTGGTAAATTCGTCCGAATACAAACCCTTTGTGAAATAGGCATTCAATAAATCATAATGCCATTTATTTTTTTTGATTCTATGTGATGCCCCATTAAATACAATAAGCCTGGAGTTACTGTATTTCTTTATTAGTAGATTAGCACGGCTAGAACCAAAATCCTGATCTCCGGTGTTCGCCCAAATCATCATTTCTCCAGTGTATTTTTCTCGATTAATGTTGAACGATGGAACTGAAATCATTTTGTTTTTATATGCTTCAATAAAATCCGGAAGAAATTCAATCATCGAAGCATACATGAGATTATATTCAGGTACATTTTTTGGCTGGTATTTTATAAGGTCGGCACCAATAAGTTCCCAAATACGAACCCTCACTTCAAGAGTTGATGGTGATTGGAATATTTTTTTTATCACAAATGAATTATTGGGAATGCTAAGCCTTTTCCAATGTTTCTTTATGTTTATCCAATTGCTTTCCTTTCTTAAGATTGAATTCTGTAAAGCTGTATCTCCTTCCAGTCCAATTTTAAAGAGAAGCCAATTTAAGCCCGGTTCTATTTCATTGTTTTTATACAGTTCGTCATAGAGTTTTGCTCCATTTACATTCGATTCTATGAAATTTTGTGCAAATGGCAGGTTCGATTGTAAACAAAGGTCTGGAGCAGAACTTGATTCAATCAATGCGCGACTTACATGTTCACCGTATTTATCCAAATATTGTTGTACCAGAAAGCCGCCACCAGAACCACCAAGAACCATAATTTTTCCATCCGATGGAAGTAGTCCTTTGTGCAGCATATCCAATCTTACAGCTTCTATGTCTTCAACTTGTTGTTCGGAGCCATAAAGTTGAAGTGCTTTAGAAATATCAGCATTCCCATTTGCATCGAATAATTCCGGAAAGATGGTGGGAGGTACTCCGCGATTTCCTATAATAACATACTGATTATTTTTCCCAATCACTTCTTCAAATTCCTCAAAACCTGTACTGTCACTAAATGGGCTTACTTTTTCCTGTTGATTATCGTATAATTGGAAAACTACAGGACTTCCTTTTCTGAAATCAGGACTAAGAATATAAAAACCGGTAAAATTCCCTTTTTCAGGATCCTTGTGGTCTAGTGGTAATTGTAAATAGATGTGACTTGAATCAGGTGGCATATTATCATAATAATTGCCAGATAACAGTCTTGTGTAGGGCGGTGACATGAACTCGTGATACTTTATAGAAGCATACAGTAGTCCGACAGATAACAGCAGTAATAATCCAATCTTGATTTTTCTCCTGAGTTTCATAACCCTGAATTTTTCATTTTTGGCTTATTAGCGTTTTGTAAAATAAGTTTACGTCTAAAGTACCCTATTTATACAACTTGCATCCCCTGCTTATTTGAATGGTGTTTTTCTCAGTTGAATGGAGGTAATTTATTAGCTTTTGCATAAGGGAATTGCGCGATTTTTGCGGGTTGGTAGTATGTTTCTAATCCTGAAACACTGATGATATTTGCTTTATCTAAAGGAATATTCCCATCTTCTTCTAATAAGCCTTCTTCCAGTTGAATTAGCTGTATTGCCCCAATAATAAGTCGGGTATTATTGTGCTTTATAAAAATCTCCTCTACGAATTTCAATCCCATCTTCACAGGACTTTCTTTCACAAAAGGAGCTATAAACTCCCCTGCATATTCCTCAGTTAACTGACAAGCAGTGAACTCAGAAACATCCGGATCAAATTTTGCAGAAGTATAATGTGCTCTTTCCACTATATGTGCGTTTACCTGATTGATTGTGTAATAACCTGTTTCAATGATATTACGATAGGTATCTCCTGACACCCCAACAGGCCTTTGAATAAAGCCTATTAAAGCAGGATCGGCACCAAGGTGAACCACAGAGCTGAACAATGCCAGATTGGTTTGTCCTTTTGAATTGATAGTTCCAATCAGGTTGGCTGGTTTAAAGCCACTGATACTATTGATGAGATTAGCTCTTTTAAATCGTTCTAGTCCCTGGAGTTCCTGTAAATCGATACTGAGCATGAAAATCTTTTAGAGATTTATAAAATGTAAATGGATTCCGCAAAAGCTTCCTAATAACATTCAAATTCTACCAGTGCCACCGCTTTTTTAGGATGCCTGAAACTAAAACGAATACCATTGGTTTTTTGTTTAAGAAGCTCAATAGTATTTGATGTGTTCCCTACCAGTTTTGCAGGATTTCCGGCTTTGAATGTAAATGGTATCCATTGGTCTCCTTTTCGGTACTCCAGGGAATAAGTTTCAGGTAAGTCGAATCTCTTCCCATCTGTATACAGACTGAGGTTTACTGAAGAAATTTCTATTTCTTTTCCAAAATCCAATGCATACCAATCCGATTCGTTAAACGTACTATCGGTAGACCAACAATTACTGATTTCTTTGAAATACCACTTTTTACCATCTATGGCCTGAAACAAAGTGTCTTTTACAGTATTTACAGAAGCTGTAGGAGCAGGAAACCCTTTTTTCCAGATATTCAATGCGTAATTGTCTTTTTCAGATGTAATGGGAATTTGAATAGGAGCTCCAATTTCCACTTCTACTTTTGATTGTTCAGAGGCACTGATTACAATATTGCCGTCTACCAGTACAGTAAGCCCTTTCCCGAATTTATATTTTGTTCCTTCTTTATCATATACCACAGAAAGGGAATGCCCATGATATTGAAGATCGCTTAAGGTAAAGTATTTTATCGAGCTATCAATCAATGGATGAATTGTTAGTCTGTTGCTTGCAGAAGGTTGAATGCCGCAAAGTCCAGAAATTACGAGATCGTTGTATGAAGAGTGATTATAGTGATTACTCCAATAGAAAAATACAATCGTTTACTATTTGGTTATAATTCTCTACCGATTGATGGTGCTCAGGAAGAATGTGTTGCTAAAAAGAGACGAACTTGTTTTTACATGAGTCGAATTACAACAATATTCTGTGTAGTTCTGAAAAGCTACTACATTGCGTGTATAGCTTGACTTAGTTGATGAGACAGCTGGGTCCATTCCATTGACTTTGGGTTTACCAGCTGAATGTGAATTAGGTAAAATAATATTGATAAAGAAGGCTCATTGGTTCTTAATCCATATTTGCCAAAGAAGATAAGTTGTGTCCACAACATGTTTCCACGCAGTATTGTATTTTGGTGATGAATCAGGTAAGTTGAAATACCAGGGAGCCATTCCAGCAAGTTCCCTTCCTCTTATAAAGTTCCAATAATGTACATATTGGTTGACTTTTTGTTTATAACGATCTGCAAAATGCTGCATTGAATCATTCCATAAATTTTTGTAAACAATTTGCCTATGATCTCAGCTACTTTCTACAAATACTCTTTACTAGTTTCTTTATCCCCTTTTAATACGGCAATTCTTGAAATAGCCAATGCATTTCCATACCTATAGCTTCTTCAGTAGGTCTGAAAAATACACCAGCAAAACCATCTTTCCCACCAGATGCATATGCACTTGCTATTGTATATTCAGTAAATCGGGCATAATGAGTATATAATATAAGTTTTTCGAGGAATCCATAATAGGTCGTACCAGCCATTAAAAATTCGCTGCATACTATCAAATTGCTTTACAAGAAAGCTAGCATCTCCATTTACCAGATATCTTGCATACGACCTCAGCAATACTTTCGCCTATACTGACGGTTGTTGCGCCATCTGATATAGATAATTAATATACCCATCCATGTACCGATTGTCTTTGAGCCATCTCTCCCTCGCAAATATGATGCATACTGGCAGCATTTATTGTGCTGTACGGGTCAATATCCCAATCCATATCATTTATGAATTCGGTAATAACATATTTGTTTTTCCAACGTTGAGATAATATGCTTTATATAATTTCCAACGGTAATAATGTACTTGTTCAATCTGCTTGTCGGAGCATTCGAAGAAGGGAATGTTTTCCTGATACCATTTTGCATCTTCCTTGAAGTATTCCTGAGCCAACTGAGAGCTATCCAATATTTTGTCAGCTTGGTTTTGCTTGCGAGGGCATCAATATGATAGTTAAAGTTTGCAACCAATAGATTGATACTATGTTTTTAAATTCAGCAGCATTGAAGGAAGTTTAGTGTGTATAAAATCCTAAATATTTGCCAATTTGAATGGATACTAATATACACATAAATAGATGGAGAATATAAGTTGCAGGACCTGGTAAATGAATTTGTTAATAGAATCCCAGAATTGACATGTCAAGCCGGATTATTTTATCAGTAAGTTAGCATTCATCAAGATAATATTTAATCTTGCATTTATGAAGAGTATAGGTAAACCAGGATTATTTGCACTGCTGTTGCTTATTGTTATTATGCCTTTTATCATTTACAAGATAAATTGGTTGGAAGGTTCTGAAAAGACGGCAGGAAAAATGGGGTTTAAGGGTAAGACCCAAACCGGGCAATATGTGCACAATTACTCAGTGATTTTCTTTAAAGTGGATACAGTAGAGTACTGGTTTAATGGGTTAGACAATGTTTTCTTTAAAGAAGAGAGGAAGTATTGCATCAAGTATAATAGAAAGAACCCTTGAAGCAAAGATCGATTCATTTGTTTCTATATGGGGAGATACTCTAGTGTATGGAGGTATCCCAATAGCAATACTTATTGTTATATTCCTTCATCCTCATATCCTCAGAAAGGGATCAAGGTTTATTATACAAAAGAAAATGCCTTTTATCCAGTTAATGGAGTAAAGGCATTTATTATAACTATATTTTTGCTAAAAACTATTTCGATGTAATCTTAATTAAGAAATAATAAACTATAAAACTTGCAGAAA